>NZ_JBSFRU010000126.1:0-16202 GCF_053589395.1 Nocardia sp. NPDC003345 | reverse complement strand
TGAGCGCCATCAAGACATTCGATCCGCCGGTCACGGCGCTGTCCGGCCGCGATGTCACCGCCGCGCGACGTTGGGGGAAGTTCCTGGGGATGGCCTGCGGGGATCTCTGGCTGATCACGCATCTGTCGCGGGCGGGGTGGTTGCGCTGGATCGACAACCCCGCGGCCGGCCCGCCCAAACCGGGCCGCGGCCCGTTGGCGTTGCGGGTGCATTTCTTCACCTCGGAGGGGTCCACACCGGCGTTCGATCTCACCGAGGCCGGGACCAAGAAGCGACTGGCCGTCTACATCGTGCGCGATCCGGCCGAGGTGCCGGGTATCGCGCGCCTGGGACCGGACGCGCTGACGATCACCGAGGCGGAATTCGCCGCCATGCTCGCCGAAACGCCCGGCCGGATCAAGAACGTGCTGGTCGATCAGACCAAACTGGCCGGGATCGGGAACGCCTACTCCGATGAGATCCTGCACACCGCAAAGATCTCCCCGTTCGCCACCGCGAAGTCGTTGCCGGCGGCGAAGGTGTCGCAACTGTACGAGTCGATGCGCACGGTCGAACTGGACGCCGTCGCCCGATCGGTGGGTCAGGACGCGGCCCGGCTCAAAGGCGAGAAACGGTCGGGGATGCGGGTGCACGGCCGTACCGGCCTACCCTGCCCGGTGTGCGGGGATACCGTCCGCGAGGTCGCCTTCACGGACCGTTCCTTCCAGTACTGCCCCACCTGCCAGACGGGTGGCAAGGTCCTCGCGGACCGCCGGATGTCGCGGCTGCTGAAGTAGCGGGCCGAGTCCCGGCGGGTGACCGGCGTCCCCGGGCCGCGATATCCGGCACGGCCCGGGCATGGCCCGGGGCCGCCTCAGTCGCCGCGCGCCGGCCGGTCGGTCTCGGTGGCCGGATTCCCTCCGGTGTCCTCGGCGGCTGTGTCATCGGGTTCGTCGGCCAGAGCCTCCGTGGCCGAAGCCGCCGTATCGGCCACGGAGGCCGTGGTGCGATGCTCGGCGGCGATACCGCCGAGCAGGGTGCCGTCGCCCTCGGTATCGCCCGCGGTGTCCGAGGGGCCGGATACGCCGCCGCCCACCGGTACCAGCAACGGCGCGCGCACTCCTGCCCAGAGTTTGCGCTGTGCGCTGTCCGGGTCGTGTTCCACCCGGCCGGGCGAGTCGATGATCAGGGTGGCGCGGGTGTCCTCGGTGTATTTCGGCCAGACCGGCAGCGGTGCGCCGGTACGGGCGAAATTCAGCCAGTTGTCCTGGAATTGGCGCGTCACCGCGAGCAGGCCGCGACGGCTGCCGCCCGCGGTGAGCGCGCGGCTCCACGGTTCGTACACCGCGCCGAAGGTCGGCAGCAGGTCGGTGGCATGGGTCGCGCCCAGCTTGTAGAGCTGGAACAGCCGGGGCGCGAAATCGTAGCGGTAGGCATAGGTCGGGGCATGGCGGCTGTGGGATTCCATCACCGCCAGCGACGGCCGCCAGAAGAAGTAGTCGCCGCCCGCGCGGATGGCCGCCTCCGGTGCCGGGAAACCGGGATAGGTGGAGAAGACCCGCGGATAGTATTCGGGCCCGGCGGCGGCCAGCGCGCGTTTGAGGCGCTCCGGACGGGTGGGCAGCGTATCGGTGAACTTGTTGAACAGCGCGCCCTCGTTACGGCAGGTGCCGATGATCAGCGGGACCCGGTGGGAGTGCCCACCGGTGAAGGCGTCGATGGGGGTGTAGGGGAGGAGATCGCCGTCGGCGACCGGGGCGGCCGGGAAGAACCCCGGGAACTGCGACATCGCCGCGTTCGAGGCGCGGTTGAACGCGTGCCGGATATCGTGCGGATCGGCCTCGCGCAGAGCGCGGTTCGCGTTCTCCGGTGCGACACCCAGCTCGTCCAGGACGCGGCGCGCGAACTCCCGCGCCTCCGCGACGGTGAGCCCCCAATCGGCGGGCGCGCTCTGCGCGATCCCGCGGTGGAACAATCCTTCGGCCGACGGTGTGGCCAGCAGGCTCAGCACCGCGTGCGCTCCGGCCGATTCACCGAAGATGGTGACATTGTCCGGGTCGCCACCGAATCCGGCGATATTGGCCTGTACCCAGCGCAGGGCGGCGATCTGGTCACGCAGGCCCAGATTGGATTCGTAAGGGCTCTCGGGGGTGGAGAATTCGGTGAAATCGGCATACCCGAACGCGCCGAGCCGATAGTTGATCGATACCACGATCACATCGCCGTCGGCCGCCAGCTGTACGCCCGAGTACAGCCGCAGCGCGGAGGTGCCGAACAGATATCCACCGCCGTGGATGAACACCAGTACCGGCCGCGGCCGCACCGTCGGCGTGACGGGCGCCACGACATTCAGTGTCAGCGAATCCTCGCTCATCTCCTGCAGTTTCCGGGGGCCCAGCCGGACCCCGAAGCTGGACTGGATCCCCGCCGCCCGGAAATAGGTGGCGTCGCGCACGTCCGTCCACGGCTGCACCGGCTGCGGGGCTCGAAACCGCAGGTCGCCGACGGGCGGGGCGGCATAGGGGAGCGACCGCCAATACATCACCCGGCGCCCGCGACGGCCCCGGACGACCCCGTCAGTGGTCGTGATCTGTTCGGTAACGCTCATCTGCCGATGGTAACGACGACCGATCGGTCTCCAACAGTCGTAACCAGAATTCGCTCACGGTCGGGAACGCGGGCACCGCGTGCCACAGTGCGTCCAGCGGAACCTTGCCGGCGACCGCGATCGTCGCGGCGTGCAGTTGCTCACCGGCCTCGGGGCCCACGAAGGTCGCGCCGACGATCGTATCGGTGGCGTTGTCGATCACCAGCGCCGCGTGGCCGCTGTAATCGTCACGGGTCAGCGCGGAGCCGGCGACGGCGATATCGAGCGCGACCGTCCGCACGTCGTAACCCTGCGCGCGGGCCGCCGCCTCGGTGAGCCCGACCGCGGCCACTTCGGGGTCGGTGAACACCACCTGGGGCACCGCGTAGTGGTCGGCACCGGCCCGGTACCGCGGCGCGCTGAGCGAACGCCCCCGCGCGCGGGCGGCGATCACGTCGCCGCACACCCGGCCCTGGTATTTGCCCATATGCGTGAGCGCCGCGCGGTGGTTGATATCACCCACGGCGTAGAGCCAGCGCCCGGTTACCCCGGTGACCGTGAGCTGATCGTCCACCTCGAGGTAACCCGCAGCGAGGCCGACGGTTTCGAGTCCGATATCCGCGGTGTTCGGGGTGCGGCCGGCCGCCACCACGAGTTCGTCGGCGAGCAGCGTCGATTCCCCGTCCGGTCCCGCCGCGTGCACGGTGACCGGGCCGCCGTGTACCCGGCCCTCGCCGTGAGCGGCGGCCGCGGGGCGCTGCACCCGGCGCGGTGCGGTGCCGAACAGGATCCGGACCCCGCGGGCGGCCAGCGCCTGCGCCACCCGCTGCCCGGCGAAAGGTTCCGTATTCGCCAGCAGCCGGTCGCCGCGCACCAGCAGGGTGACCTCGGCTCCCAGCGCCGACAGCCAGGTGGCGGCCTCGCACGCGACCACGCCGCCGCCGATCACCACCACCCGTTTCGGCAGTTCGTGCATATTGGTGGCATCCCGGGAGGTCCACGGCAGGGCCTCGCGCAGTCCGGGTACCTCGGGAATCGCGGCCCGGGTGCCGGTGGCCAGGACCACCGCCTGCCGGGCGCGCAGCACCCGCTCGCCGACGGTGACCCGGCGCTCGCCGTCGAGCCGGCCGACGCCTCGGATCACCTCGATACCCTGTGCGGTGGCCCAGTCGACCTGGCTCGAATCGTCGTGGTCGCCGTCACGCAGGTGCACGAACTCGTCGCGGCGGCGCAGGACGGCGGCGAGATCGGGGCCGCGGGCCTCGATACCGGGTAGCCCGTGCGCCGCGCCCAGGACGTGCGCGGGACGCAGCAGCGCCTTACTCGGTACGCATGCCCAGAAGGAGCATTCACCCCCGACGCGCTCGGGTTCCACGATGACCGCGGTGCGGTCGCTACCGGCGATGGCGTAATCGGCGGCGTTCTCGCCCGCCGGCCCACCGCCCAGCACGATGACGTCGTATTCCGTGGTGCCGGTTACCTGGTCGGACATGTGGGTCGCCTACTGGAGATATCCCTCGACCTGGCCCGGAGATCTGGGCTGGGCGTCGTCCGGGGATCCGCCGCCGTCGATCCGGGCGCGGCGCTGCCGCAGCAGATCCCAGCACTGGTCCAGCATGACCTCCAGTTCGGCCAGCCGCCGCCGCTCCACGTCGGGATCGAGGTCCCCGCGCGAGGCCCGCGACCGCAGGTCGTGCTCGTGGTCGACCAGTTCCTTGATCCGCCCGAGTATGTCCTGTTCGGTCATGCCGCCCATGCTACGACTCACGCGGCGACGCACCGCTCATTCCGGGCCCCGCAGCAGGTAGATGTCCATGATCCAGCCGTGGTGCTCCCGCAGCAGCGCCCGCCTGCGTGCGATCTCGGGCCCCACCTCGCCGACCGTGCCCGCGATCAGGGCCTCGGCGGGCATCCCCAGGTAGGCGCCCCACCAGATGAGCGTATCGGCGGGCACGGTGGTGAACGAGCAGTCGGCGTCGAGCATCACGACAGTGGATCCCGGCGCGAGTCCCTCCGCGCGCAGCCGCCGTCCGGTGGTGATGTGCACCGTTTCACCGATCCGGTGCAGAACAGTGCGATGGCGGGCGGCGAGGGCGTGCACGCTGGTGACACCCGGGATCACGGTGTACTCGAAATTCCGCGCGCCACGGGCCAGGACCCGCTCCACCATCCGCAGCGTGCTGTCGTAGAGAGCGGGATCACCCCACACCAGAATGGCGCCCACGCCCTCGGTCGTGGCGAACGCCTCCTCCAGCAGCAGGGAGCGCCGTTCGTGCCAATCCTCGACCGCGCCCCGGTAGTCGTCGGGTGCGCGGTCCCGCGGCGGATCGGGGATCTCCACGATGCGGTAGGGGCGGTCTTGGTGTTCCGCGAGGATCGCGGCGCGTACCGCCACGAGCTGCTGTTTCTCCTCGCCTTTGCCGATGACGAAGAACACGTCCACCCGGCGGAGGGCCTTCACGGCCTGCATGGTCACCTGGTCGGGGTCGCCGGCGCCGATACCGATCACATACAGCTCGCGCATGTTGCCAGCTTGGCAGGGCCGCGACAGCGCCCATGGGTGCGGGTCGGCTGGGCCGGCGCGGCCGCGCGGAAGTAAGCTCGGCCCGTGGTCAGCGCAGCGAACAGTCATGTTCTGGACCCGCGTCGCGTCCCGGACACCCAATACGAGGACCTGCTCCGGAAGGTGCTGGAGACGGGCGCGCCGAAGAGCGACCGCACCGGGACCGGCACCCGCAGTGTGTTCGGTCACCAGTTGCGCTACGACCTGGCGGCCGGATTCCCGTTGATCACCACCAAGAAGGTGCATCTCAAGTCGATCGTGTACGAACTGCTGTGGTTCCTGCGCGGCGAGTCCAATGTGCGGTGGTTACAGGAGCACGGCGTCAGTATCTGGGACGAATGGGCCGACGCCGACGGCGAGCTGGGTCCGGTGTACGGCGTGCAGTGGCGGTCCTGGCCCACTCCGGACGGCCGCCATATCGACCAGATCACCGAGGTGCTGCGCACCCTGCGCACCGATCCCGACTCCCGGCGGATGCTCGTCTCGGCCTGGAACGTCGCCGAACTGGACCGGATGGCGCTGGCGCCCTGTCACGCGCTGTTCCAGTTCTATGTCGCGCAGGGGCGGCTGTCGTGCCAGCTGTATCAGCGCAGCGCCGACCTGTTCTTGGGTGTGCCGTTCAATATCGCGAGCTATGCCCTGCTCACCGTGATGGTCGCCCGGCAGAGCGGGCTGGAACCGGGCGAGTTCATCTGGACCGGTGGTGACTGCCATATATACGACAACCACCTGACCCAGGTCGGCGAACAGCTGAGCCGTGACCCGTACCCCTTCCCGGAGCTGGAGCTGGGACCGGCGGATTCGCTGTTCGGCTACCGCTACGAGGATGTCCGGGTGCACGACTACCGCCATCACCCGGCGATCAAGGCGCCGGTGGCGGTATGACCGCGGCGCCGCTACCGGTATCCGAACCCGCCCGGGTGATCGGCCTGATCTGGGCCCAGACCCCCGACGGGGTGATCGGGGTGGACAACACCATCCCGTGGCGCGTCCCCGAGGACATGGCCCGTTTCAAGGAGACCACCAGCGGTCATCCGGTGGTCATGGGCCGCCGGACCTGGGATTCGCTGCCGGAACGGGTGCGGCCCCTGCCCGGCCGCCGCAATATCGTGGTGACCCGGCAGCCCGGCTGGTCGGCCGAGGGCGCCGAGACCTCGGGATCGGTCGCCGCGGCGCTGGAACTGTCCGCCCCCGAGCCGACCTGGGTGATCGGCGGTGGCGAGATCTACCGGTCCGCCCTGCCGCACGCGACGGAACTGTTGATCACCGAGGTCGATACCGCGGTCGCCGGCGATACCCACGCCCCGGAGCTCGGCCCCGAATGGCAGTCCACCGATTCCCATCGCTGGCTCGCCTCGTCGTCCGGGTTGCGCTACCGGATCCGGCGATTCGTCCGGCGCTGAGGACCCCGCGCGGCGGCGTCGCCGGGCAGGTGCCGGGGGGCTCCGGGCCCACACGGAGGCCGGTTGGTGACCGCGCGTGGCGACGGTAGATTGGATCGGTGGTCAGGAGTTCGGATACCCGTGCGGCACGGCGTCGTGTCACCGGTACCCGATGTAACGCCTCCGGCCCGCCGAACGGATAAGTCCGATGGACATTTTTTCCTGAAACGATATGAGCACTGGACCCGGAATCGCGGACGCCATGGTATTGGCGTGTGTGCCGCATTCGGGTGTCGTCGGGGGAGCGCGCCTGCGCGTTCCGGAAGCGAGGTTGACGGTTGGACCGGCTGGACAACGGCGGGAACGGTACGGAGCGCGGCACGGGCGCCGACGATAGGAACCTGTTCCCCCTGTCGCCCGCGCAGCTGGGCATCTGGTACGCGCAGCACGTCGACCCGCAGGTACCGGTCAATATCGCGCAGTACGTGGAACTGCACGGTGCGCTCGATGTCGATACCCTGACCGCCGCGAGCATCGATGCCTCCCATGAACTCGGCTCGGGCTTCCTGCGCATCGTCGAACGGGACGGCGAACCCCTGCAGTTCGTCGACCACGCCATCGCCGAATACGACCGTGTCTCCTATGTCGACCTGCGCGACGCCGACGATCCGGTGGCGGCCGCACAGGAATGGATGCGCGCCGAATACGGCACGCCGCTGGACCTGACCGAGTCCCGCCTCGTCGTCTCGGCGGCCCTGCACCTGGGCGAGGACCACTGGTACTGGTACTCGCGGGCCCATCACGTCGCGCTCGACGGCTACGGCGCGATGAACAATATGAACCGGGTCGCCGAGCTGTACACGGCCTACGCGCTCCGGTCGGAGGCGCCACCGAGCAAGGCCGCGGACCTGCGTGACCTGTATCAGCAGGAGATCGCCTACCGCGACAGCGCACGCTTCCACACCGATAAACAGCACTGGGCCGAGCGGGTCGCGGGTCTCGAGGAGGGCACCACCCTGACCGGGCGCTCGGCCGCCCCGGCCGCCCGCAACGGGGTTGTGCAGGGGCCGCTCACCGATGCGCAGAACGCCCTGCTCGACGATGCGGTACGGCAGTACGAATCCTCCCCGGCGCAGGAACTGATCGCCGCGTTCGCGGTGTACCTCGCGCAATGGAACGGCATCGAGGACGTCATCCTCAGTCTGCCGGTCACCGCGCGTACCACCGCTGTCATGCGCCGCTCGGGCGGCGTCTCGTCCAATATCGTGCCCCTGCGGCTGCATGTCGGTGCCGAAACCACGGTCGCCGACCTGCGCCATCAGGTTCGGCTCGAGGTTTCCGGGGCGCTGCGGCATCAGCGTTACCGGCACGAGGACATCCGCCGGGACGCGGCCGAGGGCGCGGCGGTGAACACGGAGTTCTTCGGCCCCTGGGTCAACATCATGCTGTTCCAGGACGAACTACGCCTCGGCGACAGCGTCGGCAGCGTCCATGTGCTGTCCACCGGCAGTGTGACCGATCTGGGCGTCAACTTCTATCAGTCGATCGGCGGCACCCGCAGCCATATCGACTTCGAGACCAACCCCAACCTCTATTCCGACGACGAGGCCGTCCGGCACCACACCCGCTTCCTCGAGTTCTTCGACCGGTTCCTGGCCGCCGACGCCGCCGCACCGGTGTGGCAGCTGACGATCACCACCGCCGCGGAACGCACCGCGACCGTCGAGACCTGGAACGACGCCGCGCACGATGTCCCGGCGACCACGCTGCCCGCGCTGCTGGACGCCCAGATCGTGCGCACCCCGGACAATCTCGCGGTGCATTACGAGGGGACAGGTCTGTCCTATGCCGAGTTCGGCGCACGGGTCAACCGGCTGGCCCGGTACCTGATCGCGGACGGTGTGGGCCCCGAATCCCTGGTGGCCCTGGGTATGCGCCGGTCGGTCGAACTGGTCGTGGCGATGCACGCCGTGCTGCGGACCGGTGGCGCCTACGTCCCGATCGACCCGGATCATCCCGCCGAGCGCACCGCCTACATCCTGGAGAGCGCGGCACCGGTCTGTGTGCTGACGGTCACCACGGACGAGATCGAGCTGCCCGAATCCGTACGGGCGATAGCGGTCGACGCCCTGGACACCACCGGGTTCTCCGACGCGCCGGTCACCGACGCCGAACGGCTCGCGCCGCTGCGCCCCGACAACACCGCCTACGTCATCTACACCTCGGGTTCGACCGGCCGCCCCAAGGGCGTGACGGTGAGTCATCACGCCATCGTCAACCAGCAACTGTGGATGCTGGAGACCTACGCCTTCACCGAGAACGACGTCTACCTGCAGAAGACCGCCACCACCTTCGACGTTTCGTTGTGGGGCTACTACCTGCCGCTGCTGTCGGGGGGCACCCTGATCGTCGCGACTCCGGACGGGCATCGTGACCCCGTCTACGTCGCGGAGACCATCGCCCGCCACCGGGTGACCGTCACCGACTTCGTCCCCTCCATGCTCTCGGTCTTCGCGGCCTATACCGACGCCGAGTCCATCGCGTCGTTGCGTTCGGTCTTCGTGGCGGGCGAGGCGCTGGCACCGGAAACGGTCGCCGCGATGAAGGCGATCTCCAGTGCCGGCCTGCACAATCAGTACGGTCCCACCGAAGCCGCGGTAACGGTTACCTACTGGGAGGCCACCACCGCCGATACCGGCTCGGTGCCGATCGGTGTCCCGGTGTGGAACGCCGGTCTCTACGTCCTGGACGGCCGGCTGCGGCCGTCGGCCGTCGGAGCACCGGGTGAGCTGTATCTTTCGGGCCGGCAGCTGGCCCGGGGTTACCTGGGCCGGCCGGATCTGAGCGCCGACCGCTTCGTCGCCAACCCGTTCGGGGCCCCCGGAGAGCGGATGTACCGCACCGGCGACCTCGTGCGCTGGCGCGCCGACGGGGTGCTCGACTACATCGGCCGCACCGACTTCCAGGTGAAGTTCCGGGGCCAGCGCATCGAACTCGGCGAGATCGAAACCGATCTGCTCGCCCACCCGGCGGTGGGCCAGGCAGTGGTCCTGGTCGTCGATACCGTCACCGGCCAGCACCTGGCCGCCTATGTCGTGCCCGCGCCCGGCCACAGCGTGGAACCGGTCGAGCTCACCCGGTTCCTCGGGGAGAAACTGCCGTCCTATATGGTCCCGGCCGCGATCGTGGTGCTGGACGCGTTGCCGCTCAACACCAGCGGCAAGCTGGATCGCAAGGCGCTTCCGGAACCGGTGTTCAGCGGGGACGCGGCGGGGTTCCGGGCCCCCCGCACCCAGGCCGAGCAACTCGTCGCCGCGATCTTCGCCGACGTGCTGAGCCAGAAGGTGGTCGGCGCCGACGACAACTTCTTCGATCTCGGCGGTAACTCGCTGGTCGCGACGCAGGTCGTCGCACGGATCAGCTCGGCGTTCGGCGTCCGCGTCGGGGTCCGGACGCTGTTCGAGAGCCCCACCGTGGCCGGTCTCGCGAGCCGTATCGGTTCCACCGCCGGTGGCGCGGACCGCGAATCCCTGCCGGTGCTGGCGCCCCGGCCGCGGCTCGAACAGGTGCCGCTGTCCTCGGCGCAGCAGCGGATGTGGATCCTCAACCGCTTCGACGAGGATTCGGCCGCGTACAACCTCCCGCTGGCGATCCGGTTGACCGGTGAACTCGATACCGCGGCCATGCGTGCCGCCGTGGCCGATGTGGTGGCGCGGCACGAAGTGCTGCGAACCGTGTACCCGGCGGCCGAACTGGGGCCGGTGCAGGTGGTGCTGCCCACCGCCGAGGCCGTGCCGGATCTCACCGTACGGCCCGTGGCCGCCTCGGAACTCGCGTCGGTGATCTCGGAACTGGCGCTGGTGGGTTTCGACGTCACGGCCGAGGTGCCGTTGCGCGTGGAACTGCTGCGGGTGGACGGCCCGGACCCGGCATCGGTCGAGCATGTGCTCGCGATCGTCGTGCATCACATCGCCGCCGACGGCTTTTCGGCGGGCCCGCTGATGCGGGATCTGATGACCGCCTACATCGCCCGGCTCGCCGGGGAGCAGCCGGGGTGGAAACCGCTACCGGTTCAGTACGCGGATTATTCGCTGTGGCAGCGTGAGCTGCTGGGCGACGAGGCCGATCCGGAGTCGCTGGCCGCGCGCCAGATCGACTACTGGAAATCGGCACTGGCGGATGTGGCCGAGCAGCTCGATCTGCCGGCGGACCGGCCGCGTCCGGCGGTGCAGTCGTTCGCCGGTGGCCGGGTCGATGTCGAGATCGACGCCGAGACCCATGCCGGTCTGCAGCGGCTGGCCCAGCAGCAGAACGCGACCCTGTTCATGGTCGTGCATTCCGCGCTGGCGGTGTTGCTGGCCCGGTTGTCCGGAAGTGACGACATCGCGGTCGGTACGCCGATCGCCGGTCGCGGCGAGGAAGCACTCGACGATCTGATCGGTATGTTCGTGAACACCCTGGTGTTCCGGACGCAGCTGGATCGCGCGGAATCGTTCGCGGAACTCGTGGCGCGGCAGCGGGATATCGATATCGCGGCCTTCGCGCACGCCGATGTTCCGTTCGAGCGTCTGGTGGAGGTACTGAATCCGGTTCGCTCGACGGCGCGGCATCCGCTGTTCCAGGTCGGGTTCTCCTTCCAGAACCTGGCGGCGGCGGCGCTGGAGCTGCCGGGAATGTCGGTGTCGACGGTCGATATCGACACCGAGGTCTCGCAGTTCGATCTGCACCTGATCATCGGCGACAACTACACGGCCGCCGGGGTGCCCAGCGGTATCTCCGGCCATATGACCTATGCCTCGGCGCTGTTCGATCGCGCGACCGTGCAGGTTTTCGTGGATCGGTTGCTGCGTCTGCTGAGCGCCGTGGTGGCCGATCCGGCCACGTCCGTCGGGGATCTGGAACTGCTGGCCCCGGCCGAGAAAGCGGCGCTGGAAACACGGAACGCGACGAACCGGGAAACGGATTCGACCGCGACCCTGGCGTCGATGCTGGCGGCCTCGGTGGCCGCCGCGCCGGACGCGGTGGCACTGGTGGCCGCCGAC
Organism: Nocardia sp. NPDC003345; assembly: GCF_053589395.1. Lineage (NCBI taxonomy): Bacteria > Bacillati > Actinomycetota > Actinomycetes > Mycobacteriales > Nocardiaceae > Nocardia > Nocardia sp. NPDC003345. The sequence continues at coordinate 4,649 of NZ_JBSFRU010000126.1, read as the reverse complement.
GGCACCCGGCTGTCGTACGCGGAACTGGGCGCCCGGGTCAACCGCTTGGCCCGGTATCTGATCGATCGAGGCGTGGGCCCGGAGCATCGGGTCGCCCTGGCGATGCGACGGTCGGTGGACCTGGTGGTCGCGATGTACGCGGTGGCGGCCGCGGGCGGCGTGTTTGTGCCGGTTGATCCGGATCAACCGGCCGAACGCAGTGATTACATCGTGCGCACCGCGGCACCGCTGTGCATCCTGACCGCCGATGCCGGTTTCACCGCGGGCGACGATATCCCGCGGATCCGCATCGACGCCCTCGATCTCGATGAGGTCGACCCGGCACCGATCTCGGACGCGGACCGGGTGGCGCCGTTGCGCGCCTCGAATACGGCGTATGTGATCTTCACATCCGGATCGACCGGCCGTCCCAAGGGCGTGGCGGTCTCCCATGCCGCGATCGCGAATCAGTTGCAGTATGTGACAACCGAATTCGGGTTGGACGCCGACGACGCGGTCCTGTTGAAGACCGCGGCGACCTTCGATCTGTCGGTATGGGAGTTCTGGGCCGGTGTGGTGTGCGGTGGCCGGATCGTCATCGCCGAGCCGCAGGGCCACCAGGATCCGGTGTACCTGAGCGAGATCATGGACGACGAGCAGGTCACCACGTTGACGGCGGTGCCGTCGATGCTGGACGCCCTGCTGAACGCGAATGCGGCGCTGCCGGAAGCGTTGCGCCGGGTGCTGGCGATCGGTGAGGCGCTGCCGCCCGCGACCGCGCAGCGGATCCTGTCCGCCCGGCCCCGGCCCGCACTGTTCAACCTGTACGGCCCCACCGAGGCCGCGGTGTCGGTGACGACCCATGAGGTCACCTCGGCCGACGAACTGTCGGTGCCCATCGGTGTGCCGCAGTGGAATTCACGGGTGTATGTGCTGGACGCCCGGTTGCGTCCGGTGCCCGACGGTGTCGCGGCCGAGCTGTATCTGGCGGGCACGCAGCTGGCGCAGGGCTATTTCGCGCGGCCGGACCTGAGCGCGGAGCGTTTCGTCGCCGATCCGTTCGTGCCGGGTGAGCGGATGTATCGCACGGGTGACCTGGTGGCGTGGAACGCCGCGGGTGAACTCGAATACCGGGGCCGCACCGACTTCCAGGTCAAGGTGCGTGGCTTCCGGATCGAACTGGGCGAGATCGAATCGGCCCTGTCGGCGCTGCCGGAGGTGGCGCAGGCCGCGGTGCTGGCGCGACCCGGGCCCGGCACCGGGAACCGGCTGGTCGGCTACGTCGTGCCGGCGGGGCTCGACGCCCTGGACCTCAACGGTATCCGCGCGGAGCTGGGGCAGCGGCTGCCGTCGTATATGGTCCCGGCGGCCTTCGTCGAACTGGACGCGTTGCCGCTGACGGTGAACGGGAAGCTGGATCGTAAGGCGCTGCCGGAACCGGCCTTCGAGACACGGGAGTTCCGGGCCCCCTCGACCCCGATCGAAGAGATCGTGGCGGGGGTGTTCGCCGAGGTCCTGGGTCTCGATCGGGTCGGCGCCGAGGACGATTTCTTCGCGCTGGGCGGTAACTCGCTGATCGCGACCCAGGTCACGGCACGGCTCGGTGCCGCGTTGAACACCCGGGTACCGGTACGCACACTGTTCGAAGCGTCGACGGTGATCGCGCTCGCGGCGCGGGTGGAAACCCATGTCGGTGAAGGCGGACGCCAGGCGCTGGTGGCACGTAGCCGCGAGGGCGATATCCCGCTGTCGCTGGCGCAGCAGCGGATGTGGTTCCTCAACCGCTACGACACCCAGTCCGCGGTCAACAACATTCCGGTCGCGATCCGGATGTCCGGTGAACTCGATGTGGCCGCGCTGCAGGTCGCGATCATCGACGTGATCGACCGGCACGAATCGCTGCGCACCGTTTTCCCGGAGACCGGGAGCGCGCCCGTCCAGGTGATTCTCGACGCCGCCCAGGTGGTTCCGGATCTGACTCCGTTCCGGATCCGCGAGGACAAGCTCATCGAGCATCTGATCGATCTGGCGACGATGGCTTTCGACGTCACCGACGAGGTGCCGTTGCATGCCCGCCTCTTCGAGATCAGCGATACCGAATACGTGCTCGGCATGGTTGTGCACCACATCTCTGCCGACGGCTGGTCGATGGGACCGCTGGCGCGGGATGTGATGGTCGCCTATGCGGCGCGCGTGAGCTGGGAGTCACCGGCCTGGGCCGACCTTCCGGTGCAGTACGCGGATTACGCGCTGTGGCAGCGCGAGGTCCTGGGTTCGGAAGACGATCCGGAATCGCTGGTCTCCGGCCAGATCCGGTACTGGCAGCGCGAACTCGCCGGTCTGCCCGATGAACTGGCCCTGCCCGCGGACCGGCCGCGGCCCGCGGTCTCGACCTACGCGGGTGGCAGCCATTCCTTCGAGATCGACCCGGAGACGCGGCGGCGCCTCGTGGAACTCGGTCACCGGCACAATGCCTCACCGTTCATGGTGGTGCACAGTGTGCTGGCCGCCCTGCTGGCCCGGCTGACCGGTGAAACCGATATCGCCGTCGGCACACACGTCGCCGGTCGCGGCGAAGCCGCGCTGGAGAACCTGGTCGGCATGTTCGTCAACACGCTCGTGCTGCGGACACCGGTCCAGGGCGGTATGAGTTTCGCCGAACTGCTGGCCGTCATCCGCAATGTGGACCTGCAGGCCTTCGGGCACGCCGATGTCCCGTTCGAGCGGCTGGTCGAGGTGCTGAACCCGGTCCGGTCGCAGGCCCGGCACCCGCTGTTCCAGGTGGCGTTGTCGTTCGAGAACCTTCCGGAACGGCATTTCGAACTGCCGGGTCTGTGGGTCGCTCCGGTCGACTTCGAAACCGGCCTGGAGAAGTTCGACCTGTCCTTCACCTTCCGGGGCATGGGACAGAGCCCCGATTCCGGGATGCAGGTCGAGCTGACCTACGCCCGCGACCTGTTCGATCCCGAGACGGCGGCCTCGTTCGCCGACCGGTTCGTGCGGTTGCTGCGGGCGGTGGCCGCGGATCCGTCGGTGCCGGTCGGGGACCACGAGATCCTGGCGCCGTACGAGCGGGCACGGGTGCTCGCGGATTGGAACGCGACCGAGCGCACGGTGCCGCAGACCTCGCTGCTGGAGGGTTTCGCCCGGGCCGTCACCGAGTTCCCGGACCGGGTCGCGTTGGTCTCCGACGGTGTGGAGGTGACGTACGCCGAACTGGATCGGCGGGTCAACCGGCTGGCGCGGTATCTGATCGCGCAGGGCGCGGGCCCCGAGTCGCTGGTCGGCCTGCTGGTATCGCGATCGCTGGATTTCGTGGTCGGTACCTACGCCGTTGTCGCCGCCGGTGCCGCCTATGTCCCGCTCGATCCGGCACATCCGGGTGAGCGGATCCGGCACATTCTGGAAACCGCGCGACCGGTCTGTGTGCTGACGACCGCCGCCGACAGGGCGGCCGTCGGCCCGGACGTGGCCGCGGATGCCCTGGTGCTGGAGGAACTCGAGGTATCCGGCTACGACGGGTCGGCGGTCACCGATGCCGATCGGGTGTCGCCGCTGCGGTCGGACAACGCCGCGTATGTGATCTTCACGTCGGGGTCCACGGGCCGGCCCAAGGGCGTGGTGGTGTCGCATGCGGCGATTTCCAACCAGATTCGCTGGATCGTCGGCGAATACGAGATCTCGCGCGACGATATCGTGTTGTTCAAGACGCCCGCGACCTTCGATGTGTCGGTGTGGGAACTGTTCGCGCCGTTGAGTGTCGGCGGCCGCATGGTGATCGCCGAACCGGACGGTCATCGTGATCCGCAGTACCTGGCGTCGGTGATCGCCGAACAGGGCGTGACGGCTACATCGTTCGTACCGTCGATGCTGTCGGTCTTCGTCGAGAGCGTCGCCTCCGATCCGGGTGTGCTGTCGTCGTTGCGCATGCTGTTCGTGGCGGGTGAGGCCTTCACCGGTGATGTCGTGGCGGCGGCGCGGCGGGTGACCGATGTGGCGCTGTACAACCTGTACGGTCCCACCGAGTTCGCGGTGCATGCCACGCATGCCGCGGTCGGCCGGGATGTTTCGGGTGCGGTTCCGATCGGCGCTCCGGTGTGGAACGCGCGGGCGTATGTGCTGGATTCGCGGTTGCGGCCGGTACCCGCCGGGGTGGCCGGTGAGCTGTATCTGACCGGTGCGCAGGTGGCGCGCGGGTATGCCGGCCGTCCGGATCTGAGTGCGGACCGGTTCGTCGCGGATCCGTTCGGTGCCGGTGAGCGTATGTATCGCACCGGCGATGTCGCGCGCTGGAGCGCCGATGGCCGGCTGGTGTACGTGGGCCGGTCGGACTTCCAGGTGAAGGTGCGCGGCCAGCGTATCGAGCTGGGTGAGATCGAAGCGGCCCTTACCGAGCACGCGGCAGTGGCCCGTGCCGTGGTCGTGGTCTCCTCGGATCCCGCCATGGGTGACCGGCTGGTCGGCTATGTCGCCCCGGTCCGTGAAACGGAGCTCGATACCGAGGATCTGCGCGCCCATCTGGGTCGGCGGTTGCCCGTGTACATGGTGCCGTCGGCATTCGTGGTGCTCGACGAGTTCCCGCTCAATGCCAGTGGCAAGCTCGACCGTAAAGCGTTGCCGGAGCCGGTGTTCCAGGTTCGGGGTTACCGGGCGCCGTCGACGCCGATCGA
>NZ_JBSFRU010000125.1:0-16295 GCF_053589395.1 Nocardia sp. NPDC003345 | reverse complement strand
CCCGCTGCCGCGTCGAACGGCTGGAGATTCGTCCGGCCGGTGCCTTCGTGACCCGGATGAGCGTGGACGGCGGCGCGTTCGTACCGCATCTGGACGCCTGTTTCCTCGTGGCCGAGGACCGCGAGCGGCTGGTCTTCACCACCGCGCTCGACAGCGGCTGGCGCCCGGCCGCGGGGGAGATCGTGATGACCGCGGAGATCACTCTGCGCGACCATCCGGACGGTACCGACTACCGGGTGCTGGTCCGCCACGGTGACCCGGCCGCCCGGGCGCGGCACGAAGAACTCGGGTTCGAATACGGGTGGGGAACGGTCACCGATCAGCTCGCGGCCCTGGTCGAGAGCGAGGCCCGGATATGAAACTGGTGCTCATCGAATTCGTCACTCTCGACGGTGTGAGTCAAGGACCCGGCTCGCCGGACGAGGACGTCAGCGACGGTTTCGAACGCGGCGGCTGGCTGGTGCCCTACCTGGACGAGGTCTTCGTCCGGCGCACCTCGGAATGGCTGGACGCCGCGGACGGTCTGCTGTTCGGCCGGCGGACCTATACGGCGTTCGCCCGCGACTGGCCCGCGATCACCGACCCCGGCGATCCGTACGCCGAGCGGATGAACACGCTGCCGAAGTATGTGTGCTCCGGCACCCTGACCGAGGGTGACTGGAATCCGACGACGGTACTGCCGGGCGATCCGGTGGTCGCCGTCGGCGCGTTGCTGCGACAACCCGGCCGCGAACTGCAGATCCACGGGAGCTCCCGGCTCGGCGATACGCTGCTGGCCGCCGGGCTGGTGGACACCGTGCGGCTCGCCGTGGCCCCCACCGTCCTGCGTACGGGCCGCCGGCTTCTCGCGGGTGCGGGACCGGCGACCGGACTCCGATTGTCGCGGCACGAGGTCACCGGCAGCGGCGTGCTCCTGCTGGAATACGCGGTGACCGGATCCGCGCCGCTGGCCGAATTCGACGGAGTCACCCAGTTCCTCTGAACGGCTACGGGTCCGGGCCGCGGTGCGTCGAACCGCGGCCCGACCTGCTCCGGTGCGATGAGCCGGGCGCACTCTAGGATCTTTCTGGTGCGTGACCCACGAGAAGCGACGGACTGGCGGAATCCGCGAGTGGTCTCCGCGGTGAAACTGCATCGCGGCGCCGCGCGGAAGAAGGCGGGCGCTTTCCTGGCCGAGGGCGCCAACTCCGTGGCCGCCGCGCTGGCGACCGGCCGGGTGCGCGAGCTGTTCTACTCGCTGGATGGCGCCACCCGCGAACACGCGCTGATCGCCGGCGCCGAGGCGGACGGGGTGCGGACCACCCTGGTCACCGACCGGGCCGCCGCGGCGCTGGGGGATACCGTGACCCCGCCCGGGCTGGTCGCGGTCTGTGATCCGGTCGATATCGAGTTGGACCGGGTGGTGCCGGGAGTGGGCGCGGAACTGCCGCGGATCACCGCTGTGCCGGTCGGGATCGCCGACCCCGGCAACGCGGGCACCCTCATCCGGGTCGCTGACGCCGTCGGCGCGGACGGCGTGGTGCTGGCCGGTGACAGCGTGGATCCGCATAACGGCAAATGTGTGCGGTCGGCGGCGGGCAGTCTCTTCCATGTGCCGATCGTGCGGGAACGCGATACCCGTGCGGTCCTGGCCCGATTCGAAACGGCCGGAATTCTCACCCTCGCCACCTCCGCTACCGGGGAGATCGATCTCGACGACGCCGAGGAGTTGTTCACCCGGCCGGTGGCCTGGCTGTTCGGCAACGAGGCCCACGGACTGGATCCGGCGGTGGCACGGCGGGCCACCTACCGGGTCCGGATCCCGATCCGGGGCCGGGCCGAAAGCCTCAACCTGGCGGGGGCGGCCGCGATATGCCTCTACGCCAATTCCCGGATCCGGTTCCGCCACGGATGACCGGTGGTGCCCGGCGATTCAGACGCCGTGCTCGATCAGATCCTCGAGGATTTCGCCGGCCCAGTCCGCGGGGATGGCCTCGGGCCCGGCCACCTGCAGCGAGGCCATGACGGTGAGCAGCATCCCGGTCGCCAGGAAGCGGCGCGTCTCGGTGGCCGGTGCGCCGCCCAAATCCCGGATGACCCGGTAGATGCGGCCGTAGCGGTCGCGCACCATCGGCCCGATATCGGGATCGCCGGCCGCGGCGAAGGCGTGCAGCAGCAGTTGCAGCGGTGTCCGCTCGGACAGGAACTGGTCGTAGGCACGTGACATGGCGGCCAGCGGTTCCTCGTCGCCGGCTCCCGCGGCCGCCTCGGTGAAGATGGTCTCGATGCGGTCGCACACCTGCCCGACCGCGGCCAGGAACAGACGCTGTTTCGAACCGAAGAGCCGGATGACATAGGGCTGGGAGACGCCCGAGCGCCGGGCGATCTCGTCGGTGCGGGTGGCGGTGTAGCCGGCTTCGGCGAAGGCCGAGACCGCGGCATCCAGTACCTGGGCGCCGCGTTCCTCGGCGGTCATCCTGATCCTGCTCGATTCCGGCATGGTCCTCCTCGGTAGCGACGGGCTCTTGACAAGGTTATCAGTCGATGCATACCGTGAATTCAGCATTAGTTATCAGTCGATTACAACTAGGACTGGATATGACCGAGACCCTGCCCCCATCCATCACCACGACCCTGCCCGGTAGATCCGCGGCGGAACCGCCCGGCAGCCACCCGGCGGACCGGACGCCCGGCCGGCCGCTGGCCGCCGTACTCGCCGCGGTCGGGCTCCCGATGTTCATGGTCACCCTGGACAATCTCGTCGTCACCAACGCGCTGCCGGTGATCCGCACCGAACTCGGCGCCTCCCTCAGCGATCTGCAGTGGTTCGTCAACGCCTACACGCTCTCCTTCGCGGCACTACTGCTCACCGCCTCCGCGCTCGGTGACAGATTGGGCCGGCGGCGGGTGTTCGTGGCCGGTATCGCGGTATTCACCCTCGCCTCGGCGGCCTGCGCCCTCGCTACCGATCCGGCGACGCTCGTCGCCGCGCGTATCGTGCAGGGCTTCGGCGGTGCGGCGGTGATGCCGCTGTCGCTGACCCTGCTCTCCGATGCTGTACCGGAACGGCTGCGCAGCGCCGCGATCGGCATCTGGGGCGGGATCGCCGGACTCGGCGTCGCCCTCGGCCCGCTGCTCGGCGGCGCCGTCGTGGACGGTCTGAGCTGGCAGTGGATCTTCTGGGTCAATGTGCCCATCGGAGTGCTCGTAGTGCCCCTGGTGCTGTGGGCACTGCGCGACGCCCGGGGCGGCGGCGGCCGGCTCGACCCGCTCGGCCTCGTCCTGGCCTCCGGCGGCGTGCTCGCCCTGGTCTGGGGAATCGTGCACGGTGCGGAGGACGGCTGGACCTCCCGTGGCGTGCTGACCGCACTGGCCGGGGGAGCGGTGCTACTGGCTGCGCTGATCGCCTGGGAACGCCGGGCGGGCGCGCCGATGCTGGCGCCGCGGCTGTTCCGCGTCCGGGCGTTCGGAGTGGCGAATCTGGTCGCCTTCGCGTTCTCGCTCGGGGTGTTCGGATCGATCTTCCTGCTCGCGCAGTTCTTCCAGGTGGCGCAGGGCTACAGTCCGCTGGAGTCCGGTATCCGGACCATGCCGTGGACCATGGCTCCGATGGTGGTGGCCCCGCTGGCGGGTCTGGTGATCGATCGGATCGGTGCCCGGGTACTGCTGGTGACCGGACAGGCGCTGCTGGCCACGGCCCTGGCGTGGATCGCGGCGGTGATCGCGGTGGACCTGGACTACGGCTCCTTCGTCGCCCCGCTGCTGCTGGCCGGGATAGGGATGGGCCTGACCTTCGCGCCGCTGGCGACGGTGGTGATGGACGCGGTGCCCGAGGCGGACCGGGCTGTCGCCTCCGGTACCAACAACACCGTCCGAGAGGTCGGGGTGGCCATGGGGATCGCCGTGCTGGCCTCGGTATTCGCGTCGTACGGCGCCTACACCGACCCGCACGGTTACGTCGCGGGTCTGGTACCCGCGGTCCGGGTGGGCGCCGCGATCGTGGCGGCCGGCGCGCTCGTCGCCGTACTGCTGCCGGGTCGCGCGCGCCGCGACTGACCGACGCGGGGCGACCGGCGGCGCACCCGCGCCGCCGGTCAGCTCTCGCGGACCGAGACGAGCTCTTCGCCGGAGCGGCCGGCCGGCGTCCAGGGCAGGCCGCGCCGGCGGCGGGCGGCGCAGGCGTACAGCACCAGCAGCAGCATGCTGAACCACACGTACCCGTTGCCGATGACCTTCTCCCAGGCCGACCAGTCGAGTTCGCGACCGTCGTTACCGGGCAGGTCGTTGTGCTCGCCCAGGACGAACACGATCGTGGTGGCCACCGCGGCGGCATACCAGCCGCGGGCCCGGGACCAGGGCAGCGTGGTGGCATAGCCGGCCATCGCCAGGAGCGCCGGCGCCACCCAGATCCAGTGATGCGACCACGAGATCGGCGATACCAGCAGGGCGACCACCGCGTTGACGGCCAGCGCGATCATCGGCGGCGGCCCGGGCCGGCGCATCGCCGCCACCGCCACCGCCACCAGCGCGACCGCGGCCAGCAGCCACAGGGCCGTGGACAGGGCGCCGGTGATCTCGAACCGGGCCAGGACGGCCTGGATCGACTGGTTGGTCTGGAACTCCGACCCGCTCAGTCCGCCGACATTGCCGAAACCGCCGAACCAGTACCGGACGGATTCGTCGGGCATCACCGCGAAACCGATGATGGTGGCGACCGCGCCGCTGATCGCCGCCGTCACCGCCGCCCGGTAGTCCTTGCGAATGATGAAGTACAGCACGAAGGCGGCGGGTGTCAGTTTGATCGCGGCCGCGATCCCCAGCAGCATGCCGCGCGGCCAGCGTGGATTGCGGGTCAGGCAGTCGGCGGCCACCAAGCCCATCAGGATCAGGTTGACCTGGCCGAAGTCCAGCGTCCCCCAGACGGGCTCGAGCAATAGCGCCAGCGGAGTCACGGTGGCGCAGATCACCAGAGCGGTCCGGCGCTGGTCGGGGCGCGGCCAGATCTGGCGCGCCACCAGGAACAGCGTGAGCGCCAGCGCGCCCACCGAGACCGCCAGGTAGGCGGCGACCGCGGCGGTCCACGGCAGCAGCGCGTAGACACCCAGCGCCAGCGCCGCGAACGGCGGATAGATGAACGGCAGGCTGATATCGGCGGCCGTCTCCGGGAGGTGCCCGTAGAGATCGCCACCGGACCGCCATTCCTCGACCCCCAGCCGGTACACCTCGAGATCGATGTAGCGGCCACTGATCCCGTGGAAGGGATCGATGGGTCTCGACATGCAGAACCACGTCACGAGCACCGCCAATAGCGGTAGCAGCCAGATAGCCTGCTGGCGGGCACGTCCGGCGAGCGTCTCGGTGCGGGTCGGGGCGTTCGTCATCGGAGGGCACTTTACCGGTTCGAGGTATACACGTACCGGGCAGTGATCGCCGGGGGATATCGGCGTGAACCGGGTAGGGGCCATCGAATACGATTCCACCAGCAGCAATACGGGCACCGGGGCCGACCGGCGCCCGCTCACCGATGCCTAGGGGAGAGACGAGTAGACCGTGGCCGACGACACCGACGCAGGCGCAGCGACCGGCGGGCAGGAATCCGCGCTCACCGAAGAGGCCCTGGCCGCCGCGGCGGCGGACGCCGAGAAGGCCTTCGCGGCCGCCGCGGATCTGGACGCGCTCGCCGCCGCGAAAACCGAGCATATGGGTGGGAAATCTCCTATCGCGCTCGCGCAGCGGTCGCTGGGATCGCTGCCGAAGTCCGAGAAGGCCGATGCCGGTAAACGGGTGAACGTGGCCCGTAAGCGGGTGTCGGAGGTTTTCGAGGAACGTCAGCGGGTCCTGCTCGCCGAGCGGGACGCGGCGGTACTGGTCGCCGAGGCCATCGATGTCACGCTCCCCGCCGGTCGCGGCCCCGTGGGCGCCCGCCATCCCATCACGGTGATCTCCGAGCAGGTCGCCGATGTCTTCGTCGGGATGGGCTGGGAGATCGCCGAGGGCCCGGAGGTGGAGACCGAGCATTTCAACTTCGACGCGCTCAACTTCCTGCCCGACCACCCCGCCCGCACCATGCAGGACACCTTCCATATCGCGCCCGCCGGGTCGCGCCAGGTGCTGCGCACCCACACCTCGCCGGTGCAGGTGCGCTCCATGCTGGAACGGGAGCTGCCCATCTATGTGGTGTGCCCGGGACGTACCTTCCGCACCGACGAATTGGACGCCACCCATACGCCGGTGTTCTCCCAGGTCGAAGGTCTGGCCATCGACAAGGGCCTGACCATGGCCCATCTGCGCGGCACCCTCGACGCGTTCGCGCGCGCGCTGTTCGGGCCCGAGACCACCACCCGGATCCGGCCCAACTACTTCCCGTTCACCGAACCCTCGGCCGAGGTCGACGTGTGGTTCCCGGACAAGAAGGGCGGCGCGGGCTGGGTCGAATGGGGCGGCTGCGGCATGGTCAATCCGAAAGTGCTGATCGCCAGCGGTATCGACCCCGAGAAGTACAGCGGTTTCGCCTTCGGGATGGGCCTCGAGCGGACGCTGCAGTTCCGCAACGGCATCCCCGATATGCGCGACATCGTGGAGGGTGACGTGCGGTTCACCCTGCCCTTCGGTATCCGGTCCTGACCCCCCGATCGAGAGAGCGAACCTCACAGTGCGAGTAGCGCAGTCCTGGCTGACCGAAACGATCCGCCGCACCGTCCCGGAGTGGGAGGTGACGCCGGCGGAACTCGATGCCGGTTTCGTCCGGGTCGGGCTCGAGGTCGAGGAGGTCGACACCCTCGAACCGGTCGGCGGGGAGATCGAACATCCGCTGGTGGTCGGGCGGGTCGCCGAGATCACCGAACTCACCGAGTTCAAGAAGCCGATCCGGTTCTGCCGGGTCGATATCGGCGCCGGCGAACTCCAGGAGATCGTCTGCGGTGCGACCAATTTCGCCGTCGGCGATCTGGTGGTGGTGGTGCTGCCGGGCGGCGTGCTGCCGGGCGGTTTCGCGATCTCGTCGCGTAAGACCTACGGGCACACCTCCAACGGGATGATCTGCTCGGTCGCCGAACTCGGTATCGGCAAGGACCATTCGGGCATCCTGGTCCTGGAACCCGGCACCGCCGAACCCGGCACCGACGCGAATACGCTGCTGGGTCTCGGCGATACGGTGATCGAACTGAACATCACCCCCGACCGCGGCTACTGCTTCTCGGTGCGCGGCCTGGCGCGGGAACTGGCCTGTGGTTTCGATCTCGAATACGCCGACCCCGCGGTACGCACCCTGCCCGACGGGCCCGACGCGTGGCAGGTGCGGGTGGAGCCGGAATCGCAGTGCACGCGCTTCGGGGTACGCCGGGTCACCGGGATCGATCCGCACGCGGTGAGCCCGTGGTGGCTGCAGCGGCGCCTGCTGCTGGCCGGTGTGCGCCCGATCTCGCCGGCCGTCGACGTCACCAACTACGTGATGCTGGAACTGGGTCAGCCACTGCACGCCTTCGACGCCGCGAAGGTCGGTGGCGAACTGGTGGTGCGGCGGGCGCGGGCCGGTGAGACGCTGCGCACGCTGGACGAGACCGAACGTGAACTCGATCCCGAGGATGTGGTGATCGCCGACGACACCGGCGTGATCTCGCTGGCCGGGGTGATGGGCGGCGCGTCCACCGAGGTCGGCTCCGAGACCACCGATGTGGTGCTGGAGGCGGCGACCTGGGATCCGCTGCTCATCTACCGCACCGCGCGCCGGCACAAACTGGTCTCCGAGGCGAGTAAGCGCTACGAGCGGGTCGTCGACCCGGAACTCAACCTGGCCGCGCTCGACCGGGCCGCCACCCTGCTCGCCGAGATCGCCGGGGGCACGATCGAATCCGCGCTGACCGATTTCCGCGTCACCATGGCGCCCACCGAACCGATCCGCATCGATATCGACCTGCCCGACCGGGTCGCCGGGGTCCACTACACACCCGGCACATCGGCCCGGCGGCTCACCCAGATCGGCTGCCACGTCGAGGTGGATGTCGACGAGACCACCGGGCACGGGCAACTGGTGGTCACCCCGCCCAGCTGGCGCCCGGATCTGGCCCAGCCCGCCGACCTGGTGGAGGAGGTGCTGCGGCTCGAGGGCTTGGAGCAGATTCCGCTGGTGCTGCCGCAGGCGCCGGCCGGTCGCGGGCTCACCGCCGTACAGCGTCGCCGCCGTGCGGTGAGCCGGGCGCTGGCCTTCGCGGGTTGCGTCGAGGTGCCGCCGCCGGTGTTCCTGCCGGCCGGAGTTTTCGACACCTGGGGTCTCGACGACGAGGATCCGCGCCGGATCACCACCCGGGTGCTGAATCCGCTCGATGTCGAGCGCGCCGAACTCGTCACCACCCTGCTGCCGGGACTGCTCGAGATCGCCGCCCGCAATATCTCGCGCGGCGCCCGGGATCTCGCGCTGTACGGCATCGCCCAGGTGGTACTGCCGGGGCCGGAGACCCGTGCCGTGGATCCGCTGCCCGTCGATCGCCGTCCCACCGAGGACGAGATCGCCGAACTGCTGGCCTCGCTGCCCGAACAGCCGCAGCATGTCGCGGTGGTGCTCACCGGCCGCCGGGAGCCCCGGGGCCCCTGGGGCGCCGGCCGGGCCGCGGAGGCGGCGGATGCGTTCGCCCTCGCCGATGTGATCGCCGAGACCGCCGGTGTCCGGATCGACCGCCGTCCTGCCGCCCATCTGCCGTGGCATCCGGGCCGCTGCGCCGAACTGGTGGTGGACGACGTGGTCGTCGGCCACGCGGGCGAACTGCATCCCGGGGTGCTGGAACGGTCCGGTCTGCCGCCGCGCACCTGCGCGCTGGAATTGGACCTGGACGCGCTGCCTCTCGTCGAAACCCGTCCCGCTCCGGCCATCTCGCCGTTCCCCGCGGTCCTGCAGGATGTCTCGGTGAGTGTGGCCGAAGATGTCCCGGCCGCGGCGGTGGAGGCGGCGCTGCGCTCCGGTGGCGGCGAACTGCTCGAGGATATCGCGCTGTTCGATGTCTACCAGGGCGCGCAGGCCGGCGAGGGACGTACGTCGTTCACCTACGCACTGCGTTTCCGCGCTCCCGACCGCACGCTCACCGAGGACGAGGCGAGCGCCGCGCGCGATGCCGCGGTGGCCGCGGCGGCATCCGCGGTGGGCGCGGTGATCCGTTCCTAGGCACGGGAGTCGCGGGGGTCCGGTCCGCCCGGCGGCGCGGGCCGGACGTCGTAGGCTGGTCGTATGAGTGATCCGAGCGCCGGTGATCCGGGCGCGCTCGCCGCGCGGCTGGCGGCCCTGCCCGACGAACAGTTGCTGGCCGTCCTGATCGTCGCCACCGCGAGCCGGGAGAACCTGGCTCCGCTGTACGAGACCGCGACCAGGTTGCTGTCCGAAACCGGGCAGAGCGGTCCGGGACCGTCTGTGATTCCGGGCACCCGAATGTCATCCGGCTATGGCGGTTCGCCGGGCGTGGGTGGATCCGCGCAGGTCGGCGGTGTTTCCGGGGGTCTGTCCGGTCCGGCCTCCGGCGTCGGTCCCGGCGTGGGCGGATACGCCGGAAACGGTGTGCCGACGTTCGATGCCGTTCGCGATAAGGTCGAGCGGCGCATCGGCACCGCCCACGGCGGCCGGGAACTCGATCGGACGAGCCCGGCCGGGCGCGGCGCCGACGAACAGTGGGAAGCGCGTGAACAGGCCGCGCGGGAACGTCTGGAGCAGATTCGCACCTCCCTGCGCGAGGGTGAAGGGTCGTGATCCCGCCGGCCCGCGCCGGAGCGACAAGGGATGGACCCTAATGACCGACACAACCACCACCGCGGCCCGCGCCGTCGCCGACCGGCTGCTCGACGCCCAGGTTCGGTGGCTGCTCGACGAGGTCAGCGGGGAGCGGTTCGCCGAGGTCGTCGCCCGTGATGTGGCGGCCGCGCTGGACGTGGCCGCGACCGTGCGGGCCGGTGAGGTGGTGCAGGCCGAGGCGGCCGAGCGCACCGTGGCCACCGTGATCGACAAGGTGGGCGGTAGCGCGGTGCTCGCCGAGAGCGTGGGCCTGTTCGCCGACGCGATCTATGACAGCATCGCCGCCAACGAGGACCACACACTCGGGGAACTGGTCGAACGGGAACCGGTTGAGGCGCTGTTGCAGAAGATCGTCGATATGCATCAGACGCAGGAGCGGGTGCTCGAACGGCTCACCGACAGCCCGCTGGTGGCCACGGTCGCCTCGAAATTCGTGGACAAGCTCGTCGGGGATTTCGTCGAGGCCAACCGGCAGCGCGCGGAGAAGATCCCGGGGATGGGCACGCTCATGTCGATCGGGCAGTCCGCGGCCGACCGCGCCCGCAAGGTCGCCGAGAGCAACACCATCCTGGGCGATATCGCGGGCAAGGGCGCCCTGTACGCGTTGAAGCGCACCAACAACGCGATCCGCGAGATGCTGCGCGACGCCCCGGTCCACGACGCCACCATGGAGTTCTGGGATCTTCATGCCGACGAACCGATCAGCGGTCTGCGCGAATACCTCACCAAACAGGATCTGAACGAACTGGTCCGGCTCTGCTATCGCATCGCGGTCACCACCCGGGAGAAAGAGTACTTCGGCCTGCTGGTGGACGAATGCGTGCAGGTGTTCCACGAGAAGTACCGCGACCACACCCTCGCGGAGGTGCTGGCCGAGCTGGGCCTCACCGGTGAGGATATCGCCACCGAGATCCTGCGCTACGGTCCGGCCGTGGTGGAGGCCGCGAAGCGGGACGGGGTGCTGGAGAATCTCATCCGCGAACGGCTGCAACCGTTCTACTACTCCGACGAGGTCCTGGAGATCCTGGCCCCCGCCGGGTGACGGTGGTGCGGTCGGATCGTCGGTCCACGCGTCGGGACTAGCTGTCGGTTTCGTCGAATGGGTCGAAGCCGGCGTCGCGCAGAATTCCGGCCAGAGTATCGGGGTCGGCCGGACGTTCCGGCTCATCGAGTGCTCTCACGGGGTTCTCCCGGGCCGAGGGGAGGAGTTCGTCGTAGCCGGGGTCGCCGGGGTGAACTTCCTCCACTCCGTGATAGTGCACACCGTCGGCCGTCCGGCCGCGCAGCGGCAGCAGGATGGTTTCACCGTCGGCCGCGAGCGAGGGCGGGGTGGTGTTATCGGAATACCCGGTCAAAATATGCCTTCAATCGATCAGCCATCACCTGGTCACCGAGTGCGAACTTGTTCAGCTTAGAGGTCCCGCCGAAGGTCCACGCGGTGAAGGCCTCGGCGAACGCTTCGGACGGCTCGTTGAAGTACGAGTTCCACTTTCGCTGCGGGCGGAGGTCGCGCATCATCGCGTCGTGGATCTCGCGCCATTCCGGTCCATCGCTCAACCAGCGGCCTCCGGTGCCGTAGGCGGCATCCGTCGCATGCCCGAATTCGTGCCAGGCGACGTCCTCACTTCCGCTGCGGCCGCCCGAGTTGATGACGATTCGCCGCGGTCCCGGCAGGTACACCCCGGTTACAGTATTCCAGCTGGTACCCGGTTTGCGGCCGTAGGGCGTGGAACCGAGGAGGCTCGACGTTCCGGGGAGATCGAGCATCTGCCGGTTGCCGATGACGATCCCCCCGCCGGGAATTTCGTTCATATGGTCGCTCACGCGCTGGTAGATCCGATGAGGTATATGGGCGAGTCTCTCGATCACCCGGCGGGTCTCCGGTGTGCGATCGATGATGTCGATGAACGGCCCACCTTCTGGAGGCAGGAAGGAGACGGTGAAGTCGTAGCCGCCGCCCAGGCTCACCTGATCGCCGGGTTGGAGTGCGACCTTCTGCCCCGGCGGGATGGCTTCGCCGTTGACACGAGTCCCGTTGGTCGACCCGTCGTCGCGTATCCAGACACGGCCGGAGGGGTGGGTTCCGATACTCGCATGTGCGTGGGAGATCAGATCCCGGCCGGGGAGGCCCGCCGGCAGGTCGGCGTTGTTGCGGCCCAGAACCGTGGGATCACCGCCGCGGGGAAGATCGAACGACAGATCGCCGTGTGGACTGTTGAGTTTCACCGGCATGGTCCGCGGCAGTAGCGGCCGATCGCCGTCGGCGAAGCGGGCACTGCCGGCCCAGTCTCCGAACCTGACGGTGTCACCCGGACGCAGGGGCACCGGCGGGGCATCGGGGTCGAGCCGTTTGCCGTTGACCCAGGTGCCATTCGCGGAATGGTCGTCGCGGAGGGAGAGTGCGCCGAACTCGTCACGGATCAGGGTGGCATGGCGCCGGGATACGGACATGTCCCCGTGCAGCTGGTCGGCCAGCGGCGACATATTGTCCCGCCCTATCAGCAGCTCTTCGCCTCGGCGCAGCGTCAAGGGAGGAAGGTCGTCGGCGTCCGACAAACGTACCGACAGCGGTTGTTCCGCACCGACTTCCAATCGCGAGGGGCGGCCGCCGAGTTTCAGGTCGTCACCGGGTTGGATGTACCGCTTCTCGCCGGGCTCCAGCGCCCGGCCGTTGACCTCGACCGGGGGGACGAGGTCCGGGCGCGGATCCCGCACCCAGACCCGCCCGTCGGTATCACGACCCAGGAAGACCTCGCGGGTACCGGTCTCGAACACTCGGGCATGACCGGCGGGGGCATTGCTGTCTCCGCTGAAATACCGAATCGGGAACGGAACCTCTTGGCCGGGCTCGAGCCGGATTGGCGGCAGGCGCATCTCGGCCGGGAACCGGATCACGGCCGGAGGGTGCGCGGGATCGGGGCCGCCGAGGTGTGTGGTTGCCCGGAATTCCGGGCCCAGGCCGACCCGGTCGCCCTCGGTCAGGGTGACCCGTTGTCCGGGACCGATCCGGTCGCCGTTGACCCACACGCCGTTCGAACCGGGCTGGTCACGAATCCACAGCCGTCCGTCGTGGTCCATACCCAATGTGGCGTGTTTTCCGCTGATCCCGTTGACCTCACGCAACTGCCCGGCGAACGGCGACTCGGGTGTCGTCCCGATGATCACCGCGCGGCCGGCTTCCAGGCGAACCGGTGCGACATCCGGTCCGCTCCCGAACCGCACATGCGCCGGTGCCGCGGAATCGGTGGCCGTGACCGGTAGGAACTGGGCCTCCCCGGTCGCGAGTCCGAAACGGACCGCGTCGCCCGGATGAACCACCCGCTGTTCGCCGGTGGCGAGGCGTTCCTGGTTCACCCAGGTGCCGTTCCTCGACCCGTCGTCGCGCAGCCAGACCCGTCCGTTCTCGTCCATCCCGACCCGGGCGTGGTTCTGTGACACGGTCTCTCGGCCGACGGTGTTGTCGTTCAGCAGGCCGCGGCCGACTGGAACACTGCTGTCCCGGTGCAGTCGCAGCGGCGGGGCGTTGTCGCCGAACAGCCGGACTTCGGCCACCTGGCGGCGGAAATCGACACCGATTTCGAGGCTGCGGCTGAGCATGAGTTGCTGGCCGTCGTACACGCGCACCCATTCGCCGCCGACCATCTGCTTACCGTCGACGAATGTCCCATTCGTCGAATTGTCGTCGCGCAGGAAAACGTGGCCCGCCTCGTCGACGCGGATGGTGGCGTGACGCCGTGACACATAGTCGTTGGCGATACCGTGCAGCAGACCGTCGCTGCTGTTGCCGAGGACATATTCGTTTCCCGGCGTCAGCCGCAAGGAGATCTCGCCGCCTCCCGGCGGGGTGAACACGACATCCACATGCCCGCTGTCGGGGTGCCGGAAGAAACCGGTTCGACCGGCGGGCGGCGGATCCGGGGTGGGGCCGCGGTGGATGTCGACATCCGGCTCGCCGCGCGGCAGCGGGCGGGTCGGCGGGCCGTCGGCTTCGTCGCGTGGGACGGGCTCGGAGTGCGGCAGGCGTGCTTCGGGCCCGGTTCCGGAATCCGGCGTCGGAGTCGGGTCACCGGTGTCGGGCACGCGGGCGACCACTGGTGGTGGTTGGGCTCCGCTGTCCTGGGATGTGGATCGTGGCGGCACCACGGAGCGATCTTCATGCGCTCGGACGGGTGACGCCGTGGTGTCGGAGCGGACCTGGCCGGTATACCGGGCATCGGTGGATTGGTGAGGCCGTCCGGGCGCCTCTCCCGCCGCGTGCGGCGGCGCGATGATATCGGCTCGGCTCGCGGCATGCGTCATCCCGTCCAGCCGGGTCAGCACGGATTCGTGCCAGCCGCCGCGGCCGAGAGCCGAGAACGCCGGGCGCAGGTCATCGACACGCTGCCGGATCTCGCCGAGTTCGCTCCGCGAGATACTGTGCTCTTTCCATTGGTATGTGCCCGGTTCGGGTCCGTATCCGAGGAATTGTCTCGCGAAATCCCCGATATGACCGGTCGGTTGGAACGCGAGGCTGTTGTCGATCCCCCACACTGTTCCGGTCGGATCCACTATCCAGTTCTCGGCTCCACGATCCGGCACATCGACCAGTGCATCCAGAATTCCGAGCCGGGTGCCGGACGGGGTGCCGTGGAACCGCTGGTGGGCCTCCCAATCCTTCGGATATGCCTCCACGGCATTCTTTCCGGGTACTACTTCCATGTAGACACTGCGGCCGTCGATGTGGACCGCCGGGACCCGCGCTCCCACCGCGTCTCCCACCAGCGACGTGAGGAATTCCGCGTGCGCGTGCCGGGGATCGGACACGATCTTGTGGACCACCTGGGTGCCGTCCGGGAAGGTCAGTATTTCTACGCTTCGTGCGGAGTCGCCGCCGACGCTGTTGCGTGACATCGGCTCCCGCCGCGGTGGCTCACCACCGAGTAGATCGTCCATGCGCCGGCCGAACTCGAGTTGCCGACGCGCGATCGGAGGGAGATCCGGCCGGCCACGGGCACCCGCGACACCGGCCCGGTGTACGCGCAGCGCACTGCCCGCCGCCCCGACGAATCCGCCACCGAATCCGACAACGGCGGACTCCCGCACCATCTTGAACATATCGCCCAGGCTGTGAATATCCCGGTGGTGGATGATCAGCGACGGTACTGCCCCGGCGATACCGCCGGTGATACCCCCGGCACCTCCGATGAGCATGGTCGTGCCCAGATGTCCGGCGAATCGGCCGATATCGGTCGTGGCCCGGCCGCCCAGCCTGCCGATGACGCGCGGGGCGATCCGGCGCCCCACCTCGGCACCGACCACACCGCCGACCACGCCGCCCGCAACCATCTCACCAAACGACCCGAGATCGAAGCTGTCGCGAGCCCCGCTCCGGATATCCCATACCTGGGCGCCGACACTGATCGCCGCCCCGGTCAGCCCGCCGATCGCCGCCGCGCGGATCACCCCGCGCAGGACGGTTCTCCGGGCCGCGCCCGCGGCAGCCTGGGTGGCCACCTGCGAGGTGAGCCGGCCGACCGCGAGCCGCATCGTCTGCTCGGCCGCCAAGCGATCGGCCATCGCCTTGAACCCGCCGCCGTAGAAGAAGAGCAGAGCGTCGTAAGCGAGCTGAACACCGAGAACGATGCCGGTTACCACGAGCAGATGCTGGGTCTGCTCGGTGAGGTCGGCGACCTCGTGGCATTGGCCGCCCATATCCTCGCAGACCGCGGCCTGGTTGCGTATGGTGGCGACCACCGACCGATTCCGTTCGGCCAAGGCGTTGCGTGTCGCTCCGTCCAGCGACTCCTCGGCCTTCTTTCCTTCGTTCTCGTAGATATCGGCGGAAGAGTGCAGGCCGTGCCCGGTTTCCAGGTAGCGGTCGCCGCGGGCGCGCATACTGTCCACGTCGGTTTCCGGCCAGTGACCGATGACCACGTCGCGCACCGCGGCCGGTACCTCGGACAGTAGCGCGCTGGCCTCCATCCCGGTCTGCCTCTCCGGAACCACCCCATATACCGGCCGAGCCCCTCGTACTCGCCGGTGTGTTAGCGCAATATTTCCACAGGCGGGGAGCTTGTGCTCGCCGTCCGGTCTTTTGCGCATTCCCTCGGCCGGGAATACGGAATGATTCGAAGTCCGTTCCGGCGCCCGCTGGAAAGTGAGCTGTGCGGTGAGTGAACAATTTCGAGCGGATACCGAGCGGCTGCGCTCGATCGCGCCCGCGTTCGAGCAATTGGGCGCCGAGGTGGACGCGCTGGTACAGCGGTTGAAAGATCACGTGGCCGCGGATTCGGCACCATGGGGCGGGGACGATACCGGCCGGGCGTTCGCCGAAACCTTCGTTCCCGAAGAGAAGCAGACGCTGTCCGAACTGACGAGCCTCACCGGCCTGTTACACCAGGCCGGGCCCGATTTGCGGCAGGTCGCCGGCAACTTCGAGGCACAGGATGAACAGAGTCGGCACACGGTGCGAAGCGCCGACACTCCCGTATTCGATCGAGTGACCCCGTCCGGCCCGAATCTCACGGCTCCGGAGACCGGTTCGCGGTCGCTGTCCGATATGGCG
>NZ_JBSFRU010000124.1:0-16310 GCF_053589395.1 Nocardia sp. NPDC003345 | reverse complement strand
CCGGCGAACAACGACTACAAACCGGGATTCGCCACCGCGCTGATGAACAAGGATCTCGGCCTGGCCGTGGAGGCGCTGCGCGCCAACGGGGTCGAGGGCCGAATCGGGCAGCTGGCCGCGGAGATCTATCGCGAATTCAACGAGAACTCGGGCGACCGGGACTTCTCGGCCATCATCACCGAAGTGCGTGAACGCAGCGGCGGTTCCGCCGAGTAGCCGGCGCGCCTCCAGCGGCGGCCCATCGTCTCCGGACGGTGGGCCGCCGTCGCGCGTTCGGCCGCCGCTGTATCGGGACCCGGCCGCGTTCCGCGAATTTGCTTGCGCGCCACGGAGAGTTCAAAGTCGTGCGATGTAATCCTGCGGGACGCAGTCAGGTGCGGATTGTGGCGATTCCGCGTTCGGTGCGAAGTGGAGGTGGCCGACCGGGTGAGCCTCTATCTCCCGGAGGAGATGCGCTGGCTGGGCTGGATCGCCGGCGCGGAATGGCCCGACGGTGACGAGGACCGGGCGTGGGAGGTCTCCGGCGTCTGGAAAGAAGCCGCGAACGAACTGCTGGCCCTGCTCGCCGCCATCGACGAGGCCAAGGCGGCCACCATGGCCGCGTATCCGGCGGGCGGCGCCCGCGAGGAGATAGGCGCCCAGTACGACGCGCTCCGCAGCGGTGAATCCTCACTGGAGGCGCTCGCCAACTCGATGCTGGGCACCGCGGATTCGACGTTCGATATCGGTACCGAACTCCAGGCGCAGAAGCTCACCATCATCATCACGCTGTGCTGGCTGGCCATCGAGATCGCGCTGGCCTGGCTCTTCCCACCGACCGCACCGGCCGTGGAGGCCGCGGCCGTCGGCACCACCCGCGCGACGCTGCAAGCGATGACCACCGCCGTCCAGCGGGCCATCTCCGCGCTGGCCTCCAAACTGGGCGCGCCGACGATCAAACGCGGCTTCTGGAAGAGCCTGCTCGCCGGTAAACCCGTGATGCCGACCGCCAAGGGCTGGGGCCAGTTCGGCCAGGAGGTGCTGCAGGGCGCGGCCGAGGAAGGCCTGATCAACGGGGCCATCCAGGGCGGTCAGCTCGCCGCGGGCAAACGCGACGAATTCAACTGGGAGGAATGGGGGTACGGGGTCGGGGCGGGTGGTTTCGCGGAGCCGATCGGCAGCGCGGTCGCCAAGGGGATGAACAAGGGCTTCGGCAATGTCTTCGGCGGGCAGTTCGGCAATATCTGGGGGCGGGCCGGGCAGAACACGGTCGTCGGTGCCACCTCGGACGGGGTCGCGGGGATCTTCGGCAGCCTCTTCGTCTCGGCGATTTCCGGGCAGAGCCTGGCGGACACGCTCACCGGCATCGGGGTCGCGGGCGGATTCATCCAGGGCGGTCTCGTGGGCGCGGCGGATCCGTCGACATTCGGTTTCGGCCCGATGGGGAACGGCAGCGGGTGGGCCGGCGGCAACGGCGAGGTGTTCGGGCGTAATGATCCGGCCCTCGACGATTCCGGCGGCGGTGACGGTTCGGTGTCCGGCGAGCAGATCCCGGCCCCACCCGAGCAGAGCGAGAGATCTCCCGGGCAGGTCGACGGATTCCGGCCGGATCCGCAGACCGGCGAGCGTGGCAACCAGAACACGCGCGAACAGCCGGGCGGCCCCCGGACCGCACCGACCGGTGGTGATTTCACATCGAGACAGTCGCTCGGGTCGTCCGGCGGACCGCACGGTCTCGCGGGCGGGCAGCAGCCACTGCCCGGGGCCATCAACGGAAACATTGGGGAGTTCGGGAGCAACGAGCCGAACCGTGGTGGCGGGAACGAGTTCGGGCAGTCGTCCCAGGGGGGCGGCAGGTTCGGGGAGTCGTTCCAGGGCGGGAACGAGTTCGGGGAGTCGTCGGAGGGCGGCGAAAAGTCCGGGAAAACGGACGGCGAACGCGACGGCAGGTTCGGGGAGTCCACGGAGGGCGGGGACAGGTTCGGGGAGTCGTCCGAGGGGGGCGAAAAGTCCGGGAAAACGGATGGCGAACGCGGCGGCAGCGAATCGAACCGGGCCGACGGTAGCTCCGAGGACCAGCGGGTCTCGAAGGACGGCACGCAGGACGGCCACACCGGAGACCGGTCCACCGAGTTCTCCGAGACCTCGAATTCGGACGATCGGGAGGATCGGCGTAGCGATCCGGCGCGCTCGGAGACGGAGAAGGACGGCCAACGGTCGGATCAGAACGTCTCGGATACCGCGGACTCCCGGTCCGGCCGGTCGGATATCGAGAACGGGCCGCCACAGGGGCGATTCGGTGACGGGCCGGTCGTCGCACCCCCGCCGCCGGCCGGCACCACACAGAACACCGGGCCGCAGCCGCCCCCGCCGGGACAAGCTGCCACCTCGACCCAGACGTCCGGCCAGCCTCAGCCCGGTAAGGCGGAATCAACGGCCGGACAGTCGAGTTCCAGCGCTCAGCGCCTGGAATCTCCTGCGGCGAATACTCCCGTGGAAACGGGTGTAGTCACCTCGACCGGCGAGTCGGACACCGTGTCGCCCGCCCGCACGGATCCGGTTCCCGAGGTGAACTCGGAGACCGAGGAAGCACGTCCGGTCACCGGGCAGGGCCCGGCGATCCCGGCCGAGCAGCGGGACGATATCGACTGGGCGGGCCTGGCCGGTCCCGAATACGCCGGGAAATGGGATTCGTGGGACGGAATGCCGAGCGGGCTCGCCGATACGCGGATCTCGGGCGAATTCCTTGCCCCGCCGCCGGTACTGGTCGATCCGGGCATGCCGTCCCCGCCACCCGGTACGGCGAACCCGGCGCCGCAGTCCCCGACGCCGGCCGTCCAGCAGAACCCGCCCGCTCAGTCCCAGAGTTCACCGGCCCAGAGTTCGCCGGCGCAGCCCCAGAGCTCGCCGGCGCACCGGGCTCCACCCGTGCATCAGGGCGGCCAGCCGTCCGGCATCGAGGCGGAAGAGGGGGCCGGGCGGCCGAAGCGCCCGTATCCGGGTACGGAGACGAGCCCGGAGCCGGAGCAGCAGCCGTCGAAGAAGCCGCGTGCCGAGAGCGCCACGGGCGACCGGCGCGGGCAGTCGTCGACCCAATCCTCGACGCCGGTGCCGGTGCCGGTGACGGCCGGTCCGCAGAACCCGCCGACCCCGCAACCGGCTCCGCCCGCACACACGGCACAGCAGGCGACACCCATCACCGACCCCGCCGCGGCCCCGGCTCCGGCTCCCGCGCCCCCGGTGCGGGGACGTCCGGCGCCGCCCCCGATCCTGACCAACCCGTCGAAGACCAGGGTTTTCGGCCCGGAACTGCTCGCTCCCATCGAAAACCCCGAACAGCAGCGGACCCTCGAGGACGCCCTGCGCGGCGACGACGGGAAGTTCGTCCGGTACGCCGACCCGCGCACCCATCCCACCGGCGACACACCGTACGGCCGCTTGATCAATGTCCGGGGTCCCGGGGTGCTGGGACGCGGGAACAACTGCCTCGACTGCGCCATATCGGGGCTCGCCACCTTCCTCGGCCGGCCCGAGATCGCGGCCCCGCGCTTCCCGGACATCGTCGACGGTGTCGTCGACACCATGGGGAACGAGAAGAAGGCCCTCAGCCGGGTCTTCCATATGCTGCGGACCTACCCGGACAGTTACCGCGACGCCAACCGGACGGTTCCGGAGCAGTTCGCCGCCCTGCACGACTGGATAGGCCACCTCGGCGAGGGATCGGCGGCCTTCGTCAACAACGAATGGCCGGTGATCGATCCGGCGACCGGCGCGCCGGTACTCGAGAACGGGCAGCCCAAGGTCTACGCCCATGCCACGGTGATCGTCTATCCGCAGGGCGCCGACGGCCCGGTGTGGTGGGATCCGCAATCCGGGAAGATGACCGACGGGCCGCCGCCGGAGATGGTCGCCGCGACGACCAAGCTCGACTTCATCGCGATTCCGCCCGGCCGGGTGATCCTCGACGAGACGGCCTTCGCTCCACCCGCACCCGCACCGCCACCGGTAACGCCGCCGGGGCCGCCGGTCCGGCCGGTGAACGCCGTGCCCGATCCGCCCGCGCGGTTGCCCGATCCCACGCTGGGCCGGACGTTCGGGCCCCACCATCTCGATCCGGTCGAACATCCGGGCCTGCAGAAGGTGCTCGAGGACGCCCTGCGTGACGGTACCGGCGGGTTCGTGGCCGGCGCCGATCCGCGCACCTATCCGAACCCGGTCAACCCGTACGGTCGCATGATCAACGCGGGCGGCCCGGTGTTGCCCGGCCGCGCCGCGAACAAATTCGACGCCGCGCTCTCGGCACTCTCGTCCTTCCTCGGTAATCCGCAGGTCGCCGCCCCACGTCACCCGGATCTGGGCCCCAACGGTTTCGACGGGAAGGACGAGCGGGGCGGGCACGAGCGGGCGGCGCAGTGGTTGCAGAGCAGGCCCAACTACTTCGACCGCTCCGAACCGGTCGCGCAGCAATACAGCCATCTGCACAACTGGATGCGGCATCTCGGGCCCGGTTCCGCGGCACTGGTGTTCAGCGTCATCCCGCAGCGCGATCCGGCGACCGGCGCGGTCCTGCGCGACCCGCAGAACCGGCCGCTGACGATTATGCAGCCCACCGTGATCGTCTATCCGACCACTGCCTCGGGCCCGGTGTGGTGGAACCCGGTGACCGGCGAGACCTGGGAGAGCCCGCCACAGAACCTGGTCGTGAGCACGGCCGGGTTCGGCTTCATCCCGATACCGCCCGGCCGCGCCGTCGATACATCGCCGCCACCGCCGGCTTCGGTGCCGAGCGCCACCACGGCCGGACCGGCCGGGACGCCGGGCGATCGAGGGAACACCGCGAGCACCCGGTTCGAGCCGCTTACCGATCCTTCCGGCACGCCGTTGGGGCTGCGGGAGCGGTTGCGTCACCTGCTGCACCGGGCCGCCGGGCAGGCACCGGTTCCGGCGGCGGAACCGATCGAACTCGCACCGCAACCCGATCTCTCGGTGCATACGCAGGCGCCGCCGCCGGAGCGCGTGGTGCACCCGGCACCCGAAAGCACCGGCCGGACGGGAGACCCGTTACCGCCCCGGCCGGAACCGGAACCGGACCGAGCGGTCGCCGACCCGCAGCCACCCGCGCCCCCGGCGAACGAATCCGGCGGCACGCGAGGGGAACCGCGCCGGTTCTCCGACGAGGCGGACGGGCAACGCTACGGCGACGAGTGGCTCGCGCATATCTACCGTGAGCTGCCGCAGAACCAGCGGGACGCCGTCTACCGGTATACGGACGCGTCGATCTCGGTCAATCGTCTGCTGCGCGCCGAACATCCGGATGTGGAGGAGTATCTCGCGCATCTGCGCGCGCAGAGCGCTTCCTGGCAGACCCTGACGGCGATCGCCGGCGACCTGCCCGGTAGCAACGATGTGCGCGATCTCGGCATCCGCCCGGATCTCACCCCGGAACAGCGCGAGGTGGTCGACCGGGTGGCCGCCCATCCGGAGCCGGCGCGGTATCTGAGGGAACTGCGGACCGCGCACCGGGAATTGGACCGGTTGCGGACCTGGCTGGGCGCCGAACCGTCGCGCGCGGCGTTCGACCGGCGGATCGCCGAAATCGACGCCGCGGTCTCGCATCCGCTGCCCGAAGCGGTGCAGGCGGTCCGGGAGGTGGACGACGTCGCGTTCATGATCGCGCGCGACGGCGCGCCGCTCGGGAACCGGGACCCGTCGCTGCTGGCCGGTACCCGGCAGCAGGATCCGGCCTATCTCTCGACCTCGCTGGGCGCCGGTGCCGACTTCGGGGAGAAGTCCATCCGGATCGACCTGGTGGTACCGGAGGGGGCCCCGGCGCTCTGGGTGGGTTCGCAGAGCGCGTTCGACGAACGTGAGCTGGTCCTGCCCCGGGGCACACGCTACGAGATCACCGCGGTCCGGCCGGACGGCGTCACCGACGAGGGTGTACCGCGCTGGGTGCTGGAGGCGACCGTGCTTCCGGCGGATCCGCCCCCGGAGACCGGCGACGCGCGGGAATCGGAGCCCGAAATCGCCCAGGGCGCACCGCCCGACGATACGGACACCGATATCCGGATGACCGAA
Organism: Nocardia sp. NPDC003345; assembly: GCF_053589395.1. NCBI lineage: Bacteria > Bacillati > Actinomycetota > Actinomycetes > Mycobacteriales > Nocardiaceae > Nocardia > Nocardia sp. NPDC003345. The sequence continues at coordinate 10,253 of NZ_JBSFRU010000124.1, read as the reverse complement.
CCCAGTTCGTCGACGAGCGAAACGCGGCCGTCGGAAACCGCCGGGACCAAACGACCGCTGCCGGAACCACAACCGGACGCCGGCCCCGTGAAGAGGCCGCAACTGGAAGAGACGACACAACCGGCGCCGCCTGCCGTACCGCCCGCGGGTCCCGTAACGCAGGCTCCGCTGCCGCAGCCCGTGGATTCGCAGCAGTCACATCTGCCCGCGCCGGTGCACGACCGGCCCTGGCCAGGGCTGCGACTGCCCAACGGGAACGACACCCGGATGTACGGGCCGGGATGGCTGGCGCCACTGGAGGACCCGGCCCTGCAGCAGGAGTTCGAGGACTCCATGCGCGGACCCGACGGCGACTATGTGAAATACGCCGACCCGCGCACCTTCCCGTCCCCGGACAATCCATACGGCTCGCGGCTCAATGCCGGTGGCAGCACCGCGCCGGGCCGCAACAAGAACTGTTGTGACTGCTCGGTCTCGGGCCTGATGACTTTTCTCGGCCTGCCGCAGGTCGCGCTGCCGCGTTATCACCAGATCGTGAACGGGGTGGTCGATACCGGGGGATCGGACGGAATCGACCAGACCCGCCTGTACCAGATGCTCGGCAATCAGCCCAATTCCTTCAACAACGGCTACCGGTCGATCAACGAGCAGTTCCTCGCCATCCACGATTACGTGAAGAATCTCGGGGAGGGAGCGGCCGCCTACGTTTCGTTCCACTGGCAGCCCACCGATCCCCGGACCGGGCGGCCGATGGTCCGCAACGGGCAGCCGGTGCTGAGCGGGCACGCGACCCTCGTGGTCTTTCCGGTCGGCGCCAAGGGACCGGTGTGGTGGGATCCACAGGGCGGGATCATGTCCGACCGTCCGACGCTGCGGCTGACCTACAGCACCAAGCGGGTCGATTTCATCCCGATCCCGCCCGGGCGGACGGTGCTGCCGGGTCTCGCGGAGAGCCCGGCTCCCGTCGCGCTGCCGGCTCCGGTCACACCGGCCGCGGTACAGCAGCCGGTCCTCGCGCCGATCCACCAGCGGCCGGAGCCCCCGGCGGTCCTGGACAACCCCTCCGGCAGTCGGCGGTTCGAGCCGGGCGGGTTGCGCAAGGTCGAGCACCCCGGGTTCCAGAAGGCGCTCGAGGACGCGTTGCGTGACGGCAACGGTGGCTACCGGGCCAATGCGGACCCGCGCACCCATCCGCGACCCGACCATCCCTACGCGAAGATGGTCAACCCCGGCGGTACCGCCCTGTGGGGCCGCGGCACGAACCGGTTCGATGCCGCGCTGTCGGCGCTGTCGACCTTCCTGGGCAAACCGGAGGTCGCGGCCCGGCGGGAACCGGATCCCACGATCGCGGGTAACGAGAAGGCCGACGAGAACGACGGCAGGGATCGCGCGATCGGGTGGCTGGGCAGCGAGCCGACCGGCTTCGACGCGACGCTGCCGATGGCGCGGCAATACGACGCCGTGCACAACTGGATCGCGAATCTCGGTCCCGGCTCGGCCGCGCTGGTACTGCCCGCGAAGCCCGAACTCGATCCGCGGACCGGCCTGCCGCACACCACACCGGATGGCCGGGTCACGGTCGGCGATCCCGAACCGCTGGTGGTGGTCTACCCGCCGTCGGCCACCGGGCCGGTGTGGTGGAACCCGCTGACCGGGGAAACCTGGGACACCCCGCCCCCCGCGCTGGTCGATGCCACCGGTGAGCTCGAGTTCGTCCCGATACCTCCGGGCCGGATCATCGCCGATCCCGGCGTCGCCGCGCCCGCGCCGCGGCCGGCGTCGCCGGTCGTCGCCGACCGTGAGCTGCCGCCCGGCCCGGTCGCTGACGGGCAGGCCACGGTGCCGGGTCCGGCACGGGAATCCGAACCGGAAACCCGGCCGGCGATACAGCTGTCCGAACCGGAGCTCCCGCAACCCGCCGCCCGTCCCGCTCCCGGCGCGGATCCACCGCAACCCGCCCCGCCCCCCGTCGGGCCGCATCCGGGCACACCGGCCGAGTCGCCGGCTCCGGTCCCACCGCGGCCCGCCCCGCCACCACCGCGGCACGGGCATCCGCCGCCCCCTATGCGGCTGGCGGATCCGGTCGGGAGCCGCGCCTACGGTCCGGGGCAACTGGCGCCGCTGGAAGGCCCCGGCCCGCAGCGGGACCTGGAACAGGCGATGCGCGGCAAGGACGGAACCTTCGCGCGCTACGCCGATCCTCGCGTCCATCCGACCGGCGGCCGGCCCTACGGCGAACTCGTCAACGCCCCCGGGCGGACGGCGCCGGGGCGCGAAACCAATTGCGTGGACTGCTCACTGGCGTCGCTGGCGACCTTCTTCGGCCGTCCGACGGTCGCGGCCCCGGCGTTTTTCCGGGTCGCGAACAGCGTGATCGACCGCACCGACCCCGAGACCGGCGGTGTCGAACGGATCATGCACACCTTCCGCACCGGGTTCGACTCCTATGACCACGACGGCAGGTCGGTACCCGAGCAGTTCGAGGCCATCACGAACTGGGTCGCGCATCTGGGACCGGGTTCGGCGGCAGTGGTCACCAATCGCTGGCAGGCTATCCATCCCGTCACCAAGAAGCCGATGACCAATCCCGACGGCACGCCGAAGACGGCCGGTGCGCACGCCGTGGTGGTCGTCTACCCCGAGAACGCCGCCGGTCCGGTGTGGTGGGATCCGCAGAGCGGGGAGATGTCGGTCCGGCCGCCGAAGAATATGGATCAGCGGTCGGTGAGCGTCGAATTCCTGCCGATACCGCCCGGCCGCACCATCGTGGACGAGCCGCCGGCCGGTAATCCGCCGCTGCCGCCGCCCCGGACCGGCTCGCGTCCGCTGCCGGCCATCGCGCCGAGGCGCCGGCGGCCGGCGGCCATGCTGCTGGCGGATCCCGCCGCGGGCCGCCGTTTCGAGCGCGGCCATCTCGACGAACTCGAGCATCCGGGTTACCTGACGGTCCTCCAGAACGCACTGCGCGATCGCGACGGGAACTTCGTGGTGGCCGCGGACCCGCGCAGCTATCCCACCACCGACCTGCCCTACGGCAGACTGGTCAACGGTGGCGGGCCGGTCTCGCCGGAACGTACGTACAACAAGGTCGACGCCGCGCTGTCGGGGCTGTCCTCGTTCCTCGGGACGCCCCGGGTCGCGGTGCCGCGCTATCCCGACCACGGGCTCGGCCAGGGCTACCGCGATGACGAATCCGGCGCCCTGCACCGGCTGCAGTTCTGGGGCCGGACCAATCTCGCCAGGTTCGGGTCCGAGATCGGGCCGGAGGCGGCGCATTTCCCGGCCCTGCACAACTGGGTGGACGGCCTCGGCGAAGGCGCCGCGGCCGCGGCGGTGATCGGAATCGGCAAGCGGGATCCGCATTCCGGCCGGCTGGTGTCGAGCTTCGGCGACGATACCGAGATCCTGCTGGTGGTCTATCCGGTCGGTGCCACGGGGCCGGTGTGGTGGAACCCGGTGACCGGGCAGACCTGGGACGCGCCGCCGGCGCACGAGTACCCCGACGCCGTGGACTTCCGCTTCCTGGAGGTGCCCCCGGGCCGCCGGGTCGACGGGCAGTCGGGAACGCAGGCGAATGTGGGCCCGCTGGTCCGGCCCAATGTCTCGCCACCGGAACCGCCGCGTCGCCTGGCCCCGCCGGCCGCCGACCGCGATCAGTACTTCGGCCCGGTCGACCCGGCCGCGCAACAGGCGCTGGAGGTCGCGCTGGGTGATGGTCGCGGCGGGTTCATCGGTGCGGCCGACCCTCGGACCTTCCCGACGCCCGGCAACCCGTATCGCGCCTTGGTCAACCGGGTCGACCCGGCAACCCCGGGATTCGGGCTGAACACCTTCGACGCCGCGCTGTCGGCCCTGTCGTCGTTCTTCGGATCGCCGCAGGCCGCCGCGTCGCGACCGCCCGAGGCGGGACCGGACGACGAGGACGCGGGTGCCGGCGACGGCCTGGACCGGCTGCTGCGCTGGGCGCAAACCGATCTCGACGATTTCCCCGCGCAGTCCATGGCGGATCAGTTCGCGGCGCTGCACGACTGGGTGAAACACCTCGGGCCGGGTGCGGCCGCGGTGGCGGTCGGTGCGACCGTGGAGGTCGACCCGGCCACCGGGACCTTCGACCGGACCCTGCCCGACGACCAGCTCGTGGTCACGGGCGCCGCCGCACCGCTGGTCGTCTTCCCGCGGGGCGCGCCCGAGCCGGTGTGGTGGGATCCGGTCACCGGTGAGGTCTGGGACCGTCCGCCGCCGGCGCTGATCCGGCGTACCGCCTATCTCAACTTCGTCGCGTTCCCGCCGGGACGCACCATCGAGACCACCTCGGCGGAGAACGGCGGCGCGCACGATCCCGCGGGCGATCCGCTCGATATCGATCTCGACGAAGGAGTAACCGATGAATCTGCCGCTACAGAACGAGGAACAGGTACGGAATCATCTCCGGCAGGCGCTTCCGGGCGGCCATCGGTACTTCATCGGCCGGATGCCGATCGGCGACTGGCTCCTCCAGCCGGATACGACCGAGGAGGACGTGGAAACCGGCCGGGCGATCGGGATGTCGTGCCTGGTGGTGACAGCGGCCACCGGCGTGATCCTGCAGTATCCGAGCTGGTCGGGGCAGATGGTGATGGAGGACTACACGGAGGCGGTGACCGCCGGCCGGGAACCGACCGCACGGCAGATCTATCCGCGGCAGACACGGATCGAACTGTTGCGGATCGCGGAGAGCGCGGACAGCGTCGAATACCGGGTCAGCGTGACCTCGGAACTGAAACCGGCGGAACAGTTCTCGATGGTGATCGCGAAGGGGACGCGACTGCCCAGTCCGACGAGCAGCGACGCGATGGTGGGCGCGGCGTGGGCGAGCTGGCGGCAGGAGCAGGACGGGACCTGGCCCGAGATGGGGACGACGGAGTACTGACCGACGGACCGGACCCGGCAGCGGCCTCCGGCCGCGCGGGGGGCGTACCCGGGGTCCGGGGACACGGCCGTCCGCAGCGCCGGCGTCCGATCGAATGGTCGCTGCCGACCGGGTTCCGGGCGCCCGGCGCCGACGGTGTGTCCTGGCTGCCGCCCGGCTCGGTACCGGTCGACGCCGACGATCGGGAGCCCCGGACGGACCGGCCGGAGACGCCGCCCGGCGCTGGCGGTCCCGCGCCCGAGCCGGAGGTCGATATCCCGTTCACGCTGAACGATCCCGGCGCGAACCCGGCGTGACGGTCGGATAGCGGCCGTACCGCCGATCCAACCGTTGGGCGACGGTCACCGGTTCGCCCGGATATAGCGCCGAATTGGCCTGCGCGACACTGGGAATTCAGCCGCGCACGTTGGAATGACAACGGTGTCGGCCGTCAGGGAGGTAGCCGTGAGCCAGCGTGAACGGACTGTCGCGGCCCGGCCGGTATGACTCTATACCTGCCGGAGGAACTGCGCTGGCTGGGCTGGATCGCCGGAGCCCAGTGGCCGGACGGCGACGAGGACAAGGCGTGGGCCGTCGCCGCGGCCTGGGAAGAGGCCGGCAAAGAGCTGACCGCGCTGCTCGCGAAGATCGACCAGGCCAAGCAGACGACCATGGAGGCCTACCCCGCGGGCGCGGGCCGCACCGAGATCGGTTCCCGGTTCGACGCGCTGCGCAGCGGTGATCAATCGCTCGAGCAGATCGCCAACCTGATGATGACCCAGTACGACTCGACCTTCGATATGGGTACCGAGCTACAGGCCACCAAACTCACCATCATCCTCACGCTGTGCTGGCTGGCCATCGAGATCGCCTGGGCGTGGCTGTTCCCGCCGACCGCTCCGGTCGTGGAGGCCGCCGCCATCGTCTCCACCCGGTCCGCGCTCAAGATCATTCAGGACGCGGTGCAGAAGACCATCGCGAATATCGCCGCCCGCATGGGCGCGTCCAAGACCTCGACCGGGCATTTCTGGAAGAACCTGGTGAAAGGCACCCCGACCTGGCCGACGGCCAAGGGCTGGGGCGTCTACGGCGCCCGCGCCATCGAGGGCGCGGTGGTGCCGATGGCCATCAACGGCAGTATCCAGGCCGGCCAGATCGCGGACGGAAAACGGCACGAGTTCAACGGCAAGGAATTCGGGCTGGGCGCGCTCGGCGGTGCGGCCGGTGCCATCCCGGCCCGCGAATTCGGCAGGTATTTCGGCGAATTCATCGACAAGGGCCTCAGCAAACTGCCCAACAAGATGGTCTACAACCCCGCGATGGGGACCTTCCGCGGCATGTTCATCGGCGCCACCTCCGATGCGTTCGGCGCGATCTTCGGCAACCTCGCCACCGCGGTGGCCGCCGGCGGCGACTTCTCGGCATTCTCCAACGGACCGGGGTGGGTCGGCAATATCGCGCAGGGCGGCATCGTCGGCGGCGTACGCGGCGGGGCGGCGTTCAACAGCTACATTCCGAAGACCGGGGACGGCTTCACCGACGCCTCGCATTTCCGATCCGACCATTGGTTCCGTGGTCAGTTGTGGCGGTTGCCCCGGTTCAGCGGCGATGGATTATTCGCTCCCGCGGCCGCGACGACCGGTGGCGGGGGTACGACTGGTGGTGGAGGTACGACCGGTGGCGGGGGTACCACCGGTGGTGGAGGTACGACTGGTGGCGGGGGTACGACTGGTGGCGGGGGTACGACTGGTGGCGGGGGTACGACCGGTGGCGGGGGTACGACCGGTGGCGGAGGCACAAACGGTGGGGGTGGCCTGAATGGTGGGGGTGGCCTGAACGGTGGGGGCGGCCTGAATGGCGGCGGTGGCCTGAATGGCGGCGGTGGGCTGAACGGCGGCGGTGGGCTGAACGCAGGGGGGCCGTTGGCGACAGCGGGTGGGGTCGACGGGAATTCCGGGGTCGTCGGTAATACGGGTGGATCGCAGGGTGACGGGGGACTGTCCCAGCAGAACTCGCAGCCGTTGGGCAACCAGCAGGGCACCATCGGTGGCAACCAGCAGGGCACCTTCGGTGGTGAGGACGGTGGCTACGACGCCAGTAGCGAGGGCACATTCAGCGATCGAAACAGCGAATTCGGTGGTTCCGAGGGCTACCGGGACAGTGACGACGGCTTCGGCGGTTTCGGAGGCCACCGCGACGGCGAGGACGGTTTCGGTGGTTTCGGTGGCTACCGCGACGGCGAGGACGGTTTCGGTGGTTTCGGTGGCTACCGCGAGGGTGACGACGGTTTCGGTGGTTTCGGCGGTTACCGCGAGGGTGACGACGGTTTCGGTGGTTTCGGCGGTTACCGCGAGAGCAACGACAGCTTCAGCGACTACGGCGGAAACTTCGATCACGGTGGTCACCAGGGCGGTTTTCGTAGCGAGAGCCCGCTGGACACCAACCTCGGCGGGCCGTCGAATACCAATAACTCCGGGTGGATGCCCCAGCACGGGTGGTTCACCGAGTCGGACAACGGTTCCCTCTACGACGCACCGCTGGGCGGCCGGAACTCCGACAGCCCGACGCTCGGCACGCACAACTTCGGCGGGCAGCAGAATATGCCGCTGGGTGGACAGCAGAACATGCCGCTCGGCGGGCAGCAGGGGCCGGTCAACCCCGCACCGCAGCCGCCGGTTTCCCAGCAGCAGCCGGGACACTCGAACGCGCAGCAGCAGCCCGCTCCGCCACCGCCGCAGCGGGCCGCTCCGGAACCTCCGGGAGTCGGTGGCAATTCGCGGCCGGGCGCGTCGCTGTCGGGCCCGTCGGTAAACCAGCACGGCCCGCCCGGATTCGGAGGTGCGCTGAACAATTCGGGGCCGGTACCGTTGTCCTCCGACTCCGAGGGGCCGCCGATGCGCCCCGGCGATATCCCGATGACGAATATGCCCGTGCAGTTCCAGGGACCGATCAGCGGGCAGGACGGCCCGCTCGGCACGGGGCGGCCCGCGCCGCCACCGCTGAATCCGAACCAGCCCCCGGGATCCTCGGACACCTCCCGCTCGTCCACTCCGGCGCCGCCGTTGCAGCCGAACCGTGAGCAGGGTCCGCCGTCCCGGCCGGTCTCTCCGCTGACGGCGGAGGAGCAGGCATTGCCGTTGCCGTCGCGGCCGGTTTCGCCGCTGACGGAGCAGGAACAGTCCGGGACCGATTCCGGCCCCATCCGGAATCCGTACGACGGCTGGGACCAGGGGACAGAGGGTAGCCGGACGCCGACCGAGTCCGATGTCTCCTTCGACACCCTGCTCTCGCAGTTCCCCCGGCCCCCGCAGGGCCCGCCGGGTGGTTTCGGCCCGCCGCCGCCCGTGGCGCCGCCGCCGGGAGTTCCGCAGGGCGGGAACCACGGTGACGGCCCGCGCCTCCCACCGCCGCCGCCTTCTTCACAGCAGCGGTTTCCGGAGCTCGTGACACCGCGCCCGTTGCGTCCCGGGTTCCCGCCGCCCTTCGTCCAGGATTCCGATACCGGGTCGCGGCCGCTGTCGCCGTCGACCGATGACAGCACGTCCATATCGTGGTCCTCCGACAACAGCGATTCGTCGGCGCAGCCGGCACCGGTACCGCCGCCTGCGCCCCCACCGATGCCGACCCACGCGCCTCCGCCGCCGCCCCCGCCCATGCCGACCCATGCGCCGCCGCCCCCACCACTGTGGGGACAGCTGGGCCTGACCCCGGATTCGCGCGAGGCCTACGAGGCCTATCGCGACCACCACCGGCTGAATCCGGGTCACATCCACGATCACCTGGGCGAGGGCAAGGATGTGCGCGGGAAACCGCGTCCGCAGCGCTGGCCGATGCGGGTCCCGTATCCGATCGCCGCTTTCACACCGCCGACTGCGCCGACCGACGGCTGGTTGCCCGAGGGCGCGGTCCCGGGCGGCCCCGGCGATCCGTCCGGCCCGCCACCGCCCGACCCCATCATCTCGCCGGAGGCATTCGTCGATCCGTCGGCGACCGTCGGCCCGGGCGCCGAAGTACAGGCCGGGGCGACCCTGGGCAAGGACGTCGATATCAAGGCGGGCGCTGTCGTCCACTCCGGGGCGACGGTCCAGGACGGCGCGGTGGTGGGCGAGAACGCCGAGATCCACCGCGGTGCGCAGGTGCACCCGGGGGCCGTGGTGGGCAAGGACGTGGTGGTGCACGAGGGCGCGGTGATCCTGCCCGGCGCGGTGGTGCCGGACGGCACGGTGGTGCAGCCGGGGCAGGTGTTCGGCGGTAACCCGGGTACCGACAACTCCGGGGTGGATGTGCCGTTCACGTTGTAGTGATCCGGCGGTGGCCGGAACGAGAGAGGAGCACGACATGGTGGATCGCGTGGAAGTGGATCCGGATCGGCTGGAGCGGGCCGCGTTCCTGACCCAGGAGCTGGCCGACTCGGTATCGGGCGTGGGGCGCAAGCTCCGCACCCGCCTGGACGGCCTCGAGGACGAGTCGACCCAGCAGCCGTGGGGTAACGACTCCTTCGGCCGCAAGTTCGTCGACGGTGAGAACAAGGACGGGTACGGCACCTCGAAGCCGAATCTCCTCGACGGCGTCGATGGGATCGGCGGCACGTTCGGCGCCTTCGCCACCGGTCAGCGTGACGCGGTCGGGCAGTTGCGGGATATGGACGGCGAGATCTGAGCGGTGGTGGTGAGCGCAACGTCTGCGCTCGCCACGTGTGGCCCTCCGGCGCCGCCGGAGGTCAGTTGAATCGATACGTATAGCTGGCGAAGCGCGGCTTGTCGGCCCCGGCGTCCTCCCAGCTGTAGCTGTAGGTGCCGATATGGTCCAGCCGGAAGCGGGTATCGGCATGGATGGCATGGCCGCTGCGGCGTGCGCGTTCGCAGAAGGAGTAGTCCTCGGCGAGATACCAGTGCGTACCGTCGGTCCCGGGTACCACGAGGGGGAGAAAGTAGGGGACCAGCGTACGGCCGAAGCGCTCGTTGCAGACCGGCAGCTTCTCCTGTTTCACGATGTCCTCGTAGACGTAGCGCCGGGTGTGCAGGAATCCGGTTCCCGCGTAGAGGATTTCCTCCAGCCCACCGCCCGCGCCGAGCTCGAACTTCTCCGTTCCCGGCAGTACGTGGCAGGCCAGGGCGCGCTGGCCCTTCTTGACGCAGATACCACTCACGACCGGCAGGTCGTGCGCCCGCAGCAGCTCCACGGAATCGGCCTCGAACCCGGTATCGGAATCGATCCACATCAATTCCTCGAAGCCCGCTTCGAGTGCGTCGGTGGCCATCTGACTGCGGACCTGATCGATGGCCGCGCCACCGGGCACCCGCCACACCGGATAGCCGCGCCGTTCCAGTTCCTCGAGCGAGGATTCGCAGCTCGGCTCGATCCT
>NZ_JBSFRU010000123.1:0-16448 GCF_053589395.1 Nocardia sp. NPDC003345 | reverse complement strand
GCCGCGGTCGGAGATGAACGTGCGGAGCAGGTTCACGTCCTTGTAGTCGACCGTTTCGATGCCCGCGGCGATCAGCGGATTCTTCTTCGGCTTACGGGCCTGCTCGGCGCGGGCCTTCTTCGAGGGGGCTCGTTTGACTGCCATGTGACCGGTTCCTAACTCACGAGATCTGCGGGGTTACCAGCTCGATTTGTGCACACCGGGCAACTCTCCCCGATGTGCCATCTCACGTACACGCACGCGTGACAGGCCGAACTTCCGGAGATAACCGCGCGGTCGCCCGTCGGCGGTGTCCCGATTGCGCAATCGTACCGGACTGGCGTCGCGGGGCAGGCGGCGCAGGGCGGCCTGTGCGGTCAGGCGTTCGTCGGCGGGCGTGGTCGGTTTCCGGATGATTTCCTTCAGTTCGGCCCGCCGCTCGGCGTAACGCTCGACGATCTCCCGGCGCTGTTCGTTCCGCGCGATCTTGGATTTCTTGGCCATTACCGTTCCTCTCGGAAGTCGACGTGACGGCGGATCACCGGGTCGTACTTCTTCAGCACCATCCGGTCGGGATCGTTGCGCCGGTTCTTGCGGGTGACGTAGGTGTAGCCGGTGCCCGCGGTGGAGCGGAGTTTGATCACCGGGCGGATATCGGTCGATTTGGATGCCATGGCGTGCCTCAGATGCGTTCGCCGCGGGCGCGGAGGCGGGCCACCACGGCCTCGATCCCGTCGCGGTCGATGGTTTTGATGCCCTTGGCCGATACGTTCAGGGTGATGCGGCGGCCTTCGGCGGGCAGGTAGTAGGTCTTGCGCTGGATATTGGGGTCCCAGCGCCGGCTCGTTCGCTTATGGGAGTGGGAGACGGTTTTGCCGAACCCGGGCTTGCGGCCGGTGACCTGGCAGTGTGCGGACATGGGGCTCCTTCCGGATGTCGTTGAAGACACATAGCCGATGATGACAATCATTTTCGACAACTTCGATCCGGAACTGTACCGTGTGCCGGGTAGTTAATGAAAATCATTACCGAAAGGGTCGTGGTGTCCCACTCCGCACAGGTTCCAGAACCGCTCGACCGCCGCACGCCCGTGGTGGTGGTCGCGGGACTGCACGGTGACCCGGACGGCACCGTCGGGCTCATCGCCGGGGCGCTCGGTGCGGCGGCGGGAACCGTCGTGATCCGGCACGACCTCACCGATCTCCACCAGGGAGTGGTGCGCCGGACCGTGCACGCGGGCGGAACGGTCACGCGGACGGTCCACGAACTGGCGCACGGATGTGTGTCCTGCACGCTGCGAGCGGATCTGCTCCCACTACTGCGCACCCTGGCCGGGCGCGATTCGGTGCGTCGCATCGTGCTGGCGCTGGATCCGGCGTTCGAGGCGGAATCGGTCTGCGAAGGGATCACCGATATCGAGGTCACGGGCATGGTGGGCCGCGTGGACGGGCCCGCGTCCCGGGATGTGCGGGTGGCGGCTGTGCTCACCGCGATCGATGCCCGGACCTGGCTCGCCGCCGCGACCGGCGACGAAACACTGGCCGAACGCGGCTGGGCCCGCGCGGACGACGAGCGCACGGTGGCCCAGCTGGCCGTCGGGCAGGTCGATTTCGCCGACGCCGTGCTGGTCACCGGCGGGCATGCCGTGACGACAGCGGAGCGGGTCGCGCTGGCGGCGGTGCTGCGGCGGCTGGTGCCCCTGGCTCCGGTGTCGTGGGACGAGGATGTCACTCCAGCGGTCGTCGACGATCTGCTGGGCCGGATTCCCGCCGACGCCCGGCGCGGCACGGTCTTCGACGCATATGCGCCACTGCTGCGCGGCCGTCCGCCGCTGGGACCGGCCGACGGTGTCGAACTCGTCGAGTTCGCGGCGCGCCGGCCGTTCCATCCGCAGCGGCTGCACGAGGCCCTGGACGTGTTGTTCTACGGAGTGATCGCCGCTCGCGGCCGGGTCTGGCTGGCGACGCAACCCGACGAGGTGGTGTGGCTGGAATCCGCGGGCGGCGGGCTCCGGGTCGGCGGCGCCGGACGCTGGCTGGCGGCCATGCCGCCCGCGGAGTTCGCCGAGGCCGATCCGGAGCGGCGGGCGCTGGCGGCGCTGGGCTGGGACGACCGGTTCGGCGATCGCGAGATCTCGCTGACGATCCTGGTACACGGCGCCGATCCGGACGAGATCCGTCAGGCGTTGCACTGGGCGCTGGTCGACGACGCCGAACTGCGCCTGGTCGATCGCGCTCCCCATCAGGTGGCCCGCTGGGACGATCCCTTCGGTGAATGGCATACCGATCCCTGCGAATCGGAGATACCGCATCCCGCCGCCACCGGCGACGGAGGCGGCGATACGGGCGAGCATGCCCGGAAGGAGAAATGATGAAATCGGGTATTCATCCGGACTACCACCCGGTGATCGTCGAGGACGCGAGTACCGGGAAGCGGTTCCTCACCCGGTCCACGGCGACCGCCGAACGTACCGTCGCCTGGACCGACGGTAATACCTACCCCCTGCTCGTGGTGGACGTGACCTCGGATTCGCACCCCTTCTGGACCGGCGCCCAGCGGCTGCTGGATACCCAGGGGCGGGTGGAGAAGTTTCACCGCCGGTACGGCACCCGCGTCGCGCCGGCCCGGAAGGGGCAGTGAGATGGCGGTTCCGAAGCGGAGGATGTCGCGGTCCAATACCCGCAGCCGCCGGGCGAACTGGAAGGCGGCCCCGCCGGACCTGGTGCCGGTGACGATCGGCGGTGTGGTGTATCGAGTGCCGCGGCGCCTGTTACAGGCGGTTCGCCGCGGGCTGATCGACCCGGAACGGCGCTGAAATGTCAGGGCCCCTAGATGTGAAATGAGGGGCACGGCAGGGTTGTCCGGCCCAGAGTCGGGCGGATCCGGCAATCATCGGGCAATCGCTACCGCCGCATCGACCTGGTTACCCGCTAGCTGGCCGATTGCGGACCGAAGGCCGGGGCGTGGGCCCGATTCCGTACTGGTACACGGTGTTCGCCGGAAAAACTTGCCGTAGCGCTGCTTCACCGGTCCATACCGATTATCCTCGTGCGTGAGGGCGGGTCTCCCAGCAATGGGAGACCCGCTCATCGCCAATTCTGAGGGCTTTCGCCCGGATTCTCCGCCGCATCACCGGCATTCTCCGTGCGGGCCACGCATTCCGCGGACAACGCCTCTGCCAGCAGGTTCAGCTGTCGTAGCAGGGCGAGTGCCAGTGCGGCGGGCAGCAGCATCAGTGAGACAGGCCACGGCAGGACGATCCGTTCGGGACTGTCGGCCGGGGTCACGAGATCGGCTACCGTCGCCTCCATCTCACTGATCTCGGTGCGCAACTCGGCCACTTCGCCTCGCAGGGCGCGCAGCTGGGCCCACAGCTCGCGCAGCACCGTCTCCTGATCCACCGGCACGGCTTCGGCGTCCGTCCGGATCAGCGGGCGGGCTCGGGCAGCGGCCGGTCGCGCTGGGCCAGTGCCGCCGCCGCGGAGGGCCGGGAACCGCGCGGATCGGCGTCGCCGGATACCACCGGGGCGTCGCCGGCCGGACCGCCTTCCGGTGTGTTCGCCGGAGCGGGCTTGCGCGGCGCGGGCTGGACATCGCGCCGCTCCGGCGCGACCAGGACCGCGGTGATCGGGACGGCCAACGCGAGCAGTCCGATCACGAACATGGGGAACGCGTAACCGAACAACTCCATGCCCTGCGCCGGTTCGGCATCGGGGTCCACGCGGAACTCCAGGGCGGCGATCCCGGTGAAGTACACGGCCGCGACACCCGCCGCGAACATCAGTACCGACCCCACCCGCGCCGCGGGGAAGCGGAACCGCTGGAACAGCCACAGGCACAGCGAGGACGCGCCGACGGCGATCACGATCGCGATCAGGAAGAGCCAGAACGTCACCGACACCGAGCCCTGGATATCGATGGAGGTCAGCTGCAGCCACAGCATGGATCCGAAGCCGATCCCGAGCGCGCCGGCCGCGTAGGCCATCCGCTGGATATGGAACTCACGGCCGGCGAGCAGCAGTCCGACGAAGACCGCGCCCACGGAGAACAGCAGGGAAACGGTGAGTCCGGAGATATCGAAGCGCAGGATCTGGCCCGGGATGGAGACGCCCAGCATCGAGACCACGAAGGACAGCCAGATGCCTACGCCACCGATGGACACCGCGGCGGCCGCGATCCACACCGGCCGGAAACGCACCGAACGGCGGCCGTTCACCGCACACGCCAGTCCGACGAACATGCCCACGGCCGAGATCACGACCGTCAGCAGGACCAGCCAATACCCCATGGTGAACAGATCGACGGTCGCGACCGTCTCGGCGGCCAGCGTTTCAGCCATGCCGGGCGACTCCTTGATATTCCTGGGCTTTCAGACGGCTGATCGCGTATTCGGTGACGGCCGCCAGCGACTGGCGGACCTCCTTGGCGTCCCGGGCGTCGATATCCACGATCGGGACGCCCTCGCGCACCGAGAGTGCTTCGCGGAGCTCGGCCATGGCGAACCTCGGGGAGTTCGGGAACCTGTTCACCGCGATGAGGAACGGCAGTTTGCGGGCCTCGAAGAAATCGACGGCGGCGAAACTGTCCTCGAGGCGGCGGGTGTCGACCAGGACCACGGCCCCGATGGCACCGCGGATCAGGTCGTCCCACATGAACCAGAACCGGCGCTGGCCGGGCGTACCGAACAGGTACAGCGTCAGATTGCCGGGCAGGATGATCCGGCCGAAATCCATGGCCACCGTGGTGGTCTGCTTATCCGGTGTGTCGTCGAGATTGTCGACGCCGTCGGAGAAGCTGGTGACCATTGCTTCGGTGCGCAGCGGCACGATTTCCGAGACCGCACCCACGAAGGTCGTCTTACCCGCGCCGAACCCCCCGGCAACCACGATCTTGGTCGAGGCGACGCGGGTATCGGATTCCGCCGCGGCACCACCCTGGTTCTGGCTATAGGGCTCGGAGTCCACGCAATGTCCTCTCCATCAGCGACCGGCGCTCGTCGTAGCTCGCCTGCTCGGTCAAAGTCGAATGCACTCGCAGGTTGCCGTCCACGACGAGATCGCCGATGACGACGCGGACCATACCGAGCGAACGATCGAGATGTGCGGCGATTTCGGCGACCGACAGCTGGTGGGTTCCGAGACGCAGGATCTCGGACCGGATATCGCCGGACGGCCAATCGAATTGTGCATGATAGGAGATGGTTTCGATAACCGCCTCCATCGGCAGATCGACCGCGGGCTGCGTACGACCCGAGGTGAGGGCGTAGGGCCGGACCCGTCCGGCGCGGCGGGAGCCGCTGGACTGCGGGGTTCCGGGCACCCGGTACGTACCGGTGTTGTACTGCGACGATTCGGGTCCGAGGTGCTGTGCGCCGGGTCCGAAGTTGTGCGCACCGGGCCCGTAATCGGGCCCGCCGGCGTGGTAATTGGGCATGCCTTGGCCGAATTGCGACATTGTGCTCAGACGGTGGATCGGGCGGTAGCGCTGACGGCCGAACCGACACGGTCGACGAGGAGGGCCATCTCGTATCCGATCCGGCCGATATCGTGCTGCTTGTTCGCGAGTACCGCGATATGGGAGCCGTTGCCGACGCTCATCACGAGTAGGTAGCCGCGCTGCATCTCGACGATCGACTGCATCACCTTGCCGCCGTCGAACAACTGCGCGGCCCCGGTCGACAGACTGGCCAGCCCGGCGGTGACCGCGGCGAGCTGTTCGGCGCGATCAGCGGGCAGATGGGGGCTCACGGCCTGGAGCAGGCCGTCGGCGGAGACCAGGACGGCATGCGAGACACCGGGGACGTCGCGGGTGAATCTGGCCACCAGCCAGTTCAGGTTCTCGTCCGTGCTGCTCTTCGGGTCGGTCATGGAACCCCTCCGTCATTGTGCTGAACATCGGCCCGCCCACTGCGGACCCCACTCAGGTGTCTGGTCAGATTGCTCCGGATCTCGTCCGGGTTCCGCGGGGCCTCGTCTTCGACGGGGGCCAGCCCGCCCGGCACGAGCTGGGCGCCCGGCCGGCGGATGGGGAGCCCATTCGCGGTGGTGGAATCCGAACTCGGCTTGGCCGCGTCCTCCGCGGCGAGCCAGCCGATATCGGCCGGAGTGGTCCAGTCCTGGCGTGGCTGTTCTTGTGTTGCCGGTTCGACCAGCCATTCCGACACCATACGCTGATAGATCGGAGTGGGTGTCTCGGCGCCGACCGGTTGCAGTCGTTGGGAAGTCGTGGTTGCGGCCGCGATCGGTTCGTGCTGCCGTTCGGTGGGCCGGCCGAACGGATCGTCGTGGTCCATACCCGGCCGCCGGATGGGCAATCCGGAGCGCGAGGTCTGTGGGGTCTGGGGTTGGGCGGGCGGTGCGGACCAGTCGTCGCGCGTATCCACCGGCGCCGGAAACGACTTGGCTTTGTAGGTTTCCGACCACAGTCCGGTCGGTGTGCTCTCGGGTTCCGGCTCGGGTTCGGGTACCGGGTCGAAGGCCGAGAAGGTGTCCCGGGAACCGAAGCCGCCGTTACCGTTGCCGGCCCCCACCGGGCTCTCGGCGCCGGGGCGCCGCTGCGGCAGGCCGGTCGGCGTGGTGCCGAAGCTGTGGCTCGGTGTGGAATCCAGTGCCGGGGGCGAGACCGGCGCGGAAGCAGGGGAGAGTGCGGGGGGAGCGGCGGGCGGCAGTAGCGGAGACGCGGTGCGCGTCGGCCACGATTCCGAGATCGGCGGTACCGACGCCAGCTGGCGCGTCGAGGGCTGCTGCAGCGGCGGCGGCGTGAGAGCGAGATCGGCGGTGAGGGTGTTGGGGTTGTCGGCGCCGGTGTCGGGCGAGACCAGCAGACCCGGAAGATGCAGGCTGGCGGTGATACCGGGCTGCTGGGCCATGGTCGAGGTACGGCGCAGACCCACGGTGATCTGATGCCGTTTGGCCAGCCGGCCGACGACGAACAGACCCATCCGGCGCGCGGTTTCGACGTTGATCTCACCACCGGAGGCCAGCCGGGCGTTGGCGGCCTGTAGATCCTCGGTGGCCATGCCGAGGCCGCGGTCGGTGATCTCGATGAGGTATCCGCCGTCGACCGCGCGCGATACGGTCACCGCGACCGGGGTGTTGGGCGGGGAGTACCGCAACGCGTTGTCGATGACCTCGGCGAGCAGATGTTCGATATCGACGGCGGGTTCACCGGCGACGACCCCGTCGGGGACATGGCCGATCTCCACCCGCTGATAGTCCTCGACCTGGGAGACCGCGCTCCACAACATATCGGACAGCGGTACCGGGTCCAGCTGGCCGCGGCGCAACGCGGTACCGGCCAGGACCAGCAGGTTGTCGCCGTTACGGCGCATCCGGGTGGCGAGATGGTCGAGACGGAACAGGCTCTGCAACCGCTCCGGATCGTCCTCGTCGTGTTCGAGATCCTCGATGATGCCGAGTTGCTGCTCCACCAGCGACTGGCTGCGCCGGGAGAGCGTCTCGAACATATTGCCGATCTGCACCCGCAGCCGGGCCTGGTCGCCGGCGAGTTTGAGGGCCTGCTGATGCATTTCGTCCACCGCGCGGGCCAGCTGGCCGATCTCCTCGGTGCCCTGCACGCCGACCGGCTGGATCTCGGGGGTCTCGGCACCGCCGCGGACCTGTTCGAGCTCTTCGGGGAGCAGTACGTGGGCGACTTCGAGGGCGTCCCGGCGCAACCGGCGGACCGGTACGACCAGGGTCCGGGCGACCGCGAGCGCCAGCGTCAGGCCGCCGAGGAGGGCCGCGATCAGCAGCGCGGTCTCACGCAGCGCGCTGTTCTGCGCGGATACCGTCGCGTGATGCAGCGCGCCGGTGATGGTGGCGGTGAGCTGTCCGGTGGTGGTCTCGTAGGCCTGGGAACTGGTCATCAGCGATTCCCGGGCCGCCGGATCGGTGAGCGCGCCCTGGGTGCCCTGGCTGAAGATGGCCAGCCGGGTCTGCACCGCGTCCAGCAGTGGACGCATATTGCCGGTCACGTCCGGCATGATCTGGCCGTACTGGTGGATCATGGTGAGTTCGGCACCGCCGGAGGTGAGGACCCGGGCGCGCATGGCCGGATTGTCCTCGGCGGTCGGCGAACTGATCACCAGACGCTGCGCGGTCAGCGACCTGCGCGCATTCTGAATGGCGCTGACCTGCAGGAAGTAGCGCTGAATCGAGAGGTCCTCGACCGTGGGCGACTGGGCCAGGGCGTTGCCGATCCGGACCGCGATCTCGTCGGCCTGGTCGCCGACCATGGCCGGCGTTCCGGTGCTGAGCCCGCTGCGCATGGTGCTGCCCACGGTGAGGGCGGAGGCGAGTTCCCGGGAGACCTCGGGGCGGATCTGGTTGGCGTCCAGCGCGCGTTCGAGGGCCTGGTGGGCGGAGTCGAACCGGGCCAGCGCGGCGGTGGCCTGCGATTCGGAGTTACCCGTGCTGTTGGCGGTCGCGGTGACCGCGAGGTGTTCGGCGGCCGCGTTGTAGTCGACGATCGGCCCGATGATGCGTGACTGCTGGGTCGCTGATTCGAGCTGTTCCAGCGTTCGCAGCTCGTTGTTGATCCGCAGGACGGCGAACAGTGTCGCCAGCACGACCGGCAACACCAGCACGATGCCGACCTTGCGGGTGACCGACCAGTTGGACAGGCTGAATTGCCACGGTCGCGGTGTTTCCATCCGCCTCTGTCGCCTCCGCATCACGATCGACCTCATTTGGTGCGTGGCCGTTTCAGTTATGATTCAATCCACAACGAACCGACCAGAGGTCTGGTTTTTACCGCTCGAAACATACCGTGCATGCTACCGGTCGGCAATCGGGGCGTTCAGACGGTTATATCGCGAATATAGCGTATGGGGAACAGGTTTCGTCACATATCACAACTCGGTAATGAGAGATCCGGTTATCGGATGAATTCGCAGGTAGTGGCGCCGAATGGTGGGTACGGGCCGATCTCGGTCGCGTTCTCGGACCGGCCGGCGTGGGTGACGGGGCGGGTGAATCGCCCTTAACATTCTGGACGCCTGTTCAGAATGTCGAAAGGTACGGGATGAACTCCGTGGCAGCGGTCCGCGCCGGGCGGCGGGCCCTCTCAGTAGCCTCTCAGTCGCTGCCGTCAAACTGGTGATATGCGCATACTGGTGGTCGACGACGATCGTGCGGTCAGGGAATCGCTGCGCCGGTCGCTGACCTTCAACGGCTACACCGTCGATCTGGCCGTGGACGGTATCGACGCACTGGAGAAGGCGACCGCGGAGCGCCCGGACGCGCTGGTCCTCGATGTGATGATGCCGAGATTGGATGGGCTGGAGGTCTGCCGGAGGTTGCGCAGTACCGGCGACGATCTGCCGATTCTGGTCCTGACCGCCCGTGACTCGGTGTCGGAGCGGGTCGCCGGGCTCGACGCCGGCGCCGACGACTATCTGCCCAAACCGTTCGCGCTGGAAGAGTTGCTGGCCCGGCTGCGGGCGCTGCTGCGGCGACGGGCCCCCGATGCCGGCGAGATCTCCGAGGCGATGAAGTTCGCGGATCTGTCGATGGATCCGGTCACCCGGGAGGTATCGCGGGGAACGAGATCCATCTCACTGACCCGCACCGAATTCTCACTGCTGGAAATGCTGATGGCCAATCCGCGCCGGGTCCTGACCCGCGGGCGCATCCTCGAAGAGGTGTGGGGCTACGACTTCCCGACCTCGGGTAACGCCCTGGAGGTCTATATCGGCTATCTGCGCCGCAAGACCGAGGCCGACGGTGAGCCCCGGCTCATCCATACCGTCCGCGGCGTCGGGTACGTGCTGCGCGAGACGCCCCCGTAAGCACGGATATGGCACGCACTCCACGTTCGGCGACGAAGAAACATACCGTCGCACCACTCGGCGGCCCATGGCCGGACGAGCCGCCCACCATGCGGCCACCGACACCGCTGACGCGCACCGTCTCGCTGCGCTGGCGGGTCACGCTGCTGGCCGCGTCGCTGGTGGCCATCTTCGTCGCGATCACCTCGATCGCCGCCTACGCCATGGTGGCCCGTGCCCTGTACGGCCAGGTGGATGCCCAGCTCCGGGCCCGCGCGGAGACCATGATCAGCGGCGATATCGACAATATGGCGTTCCAGTCGCTCGGTGTGGCGACGCTGTTCTCCAACGATATCGGTGTGGCCCTGATCTACCCGGCGGCGAACCAGGATTCGACGCAGCGGCAGAGCCTGCCGGTCTATATGCCGCCGCAGCCCACCACGCCGCCCATCGGTACCGAGGAGATCGCGGTCGCCCAGGGCCGGCGCGATTCCTCGCTGCGCACATACAACAGCCAGCGGGTACTCGCCGAGCGGATGGATTCCGGGGTCACCCTGATCATTTCGCAGCGGCTGGAACCGACCCGGGAGGTTCTGGACCGGCTGGCCTGGCTGCTGTTCGCGGTGGGCGCGTGCGGGGTGGTGCTGGCGGCCGGCGCCGGGACCACGGTCGGGCGTACGGGTCTGCGGCCCATCGCCCGGCTCACCGCCGCCACCGAACGTATCGCCCGCACCGACGATCTGACCCCCATCCCGGTGACCGGCGACGACGAACTCGCCCGGCTGACCGAGAGCTTCAACACCATGCTGCGGGCGCTCACGGAATCACGTGACCGGCAGCGCCGCCTGGTCGCGGACGCCGGTCACGAGCTGCGCACCCCCCTGACCTCGCTGCGCACGAATATGGAACTGCTGATCGCCTCGAGTCGTCCCGACGCCCCGGCCATCCCCGAGCAGGACATGGCCGAACTGCGCTCCGATGTGATGGCCCAGATCGAAGAGTTGTCCAACCTCGTCGGCGATCTGGTCGATCTCGCCCGCGAGGACGCGCCGGAAACCGTGTACGAGCGGGTGGACCTCGGCGAAGTCACCGAACGCTCCCTGGAAAGGGTCCGCCGGCGCAGTGCCGTCGGATTCGACGCGGAATTGCGGCCCTGGTTCGTTTACGGAGACGAGGCCGCCTTGGAACGCGCAATTCTCAATGTGCTCGACAATGCCGCGAAATGGAGTCCACCGGATGAGCCGGTCCGGGTCGTGATGGCCGAAACCGGCCGCGGCCTGCTCGAACTCTCGGTAGGTGATGCCGGCCCCGGCATTCCCTTCGCCGAGCGCGAACTGGTTTTCGAGCGTTTCTATCGGACCACCGCGTCCCGATCGATGCCCGGCTCCGGCCTAGGGCTGGCAATTGTGAAGCAGGTCGTCACCAAACACGGCGGCACCATTGCCATAGACAGTTCCGACCGCGGCGGCGCACTGATTCGAATCGTGTTGCCCGGAGAAAACCCGCCACCGGAAGAATATCGACCGGAAACCCCCGATAGCGCATAATTGCCGGGTCGATAAAAAATACCTACCGGCCGGATTCAGGATTCGCCGGCGCTTTCCGATGCACCCCGGAAGGAGAAGATTCGTGTCCGACCCCACCGATCCCTCCACCCGAGCCCCGATACTCCCACCCCCGATTTTCCCCGCGAACCACGTGTGCACGTCATCGCCCGTCCCCCTTCCTCCACTCACCCCCAGGCCCCCACCCCACCCACCGCAGGCCGCACCCACCCCACCCCGATACCGCGCCGAGTCTTACGAGGCCCTGAAAGGGTTCGGCCCGCGTCTGCTGTCAGCGCTCGAAGCAAAGCGGCGAAGCCGCGAGTCTCGAGCGCTGACAGCAGACGCTCAGAGGGCCGAACCCCGCGGCGCCGAAGGCGCCGCCAATAAACACAGCCCCCTCTCAGTTCGTTCTCAGTCCTTGTCGGCACGCTGGACGGCGGAGATGAGCAGCAGAAACGAGAAACCATGACCGAGGATTCCACCAATCGTCCGGATCGTCCGGAATCGGGTTCGGTGCCGCCCTCGCCTCCGCCGCCGGCGGGTTCACCGCCCGGCGCCGGTCCGGGGGGCGGTGTGCCGGTGCCCGGGCCGCCGACGGTCCCGGGACAGCAATTTTCCGGTGCCACGCCGTTCCCGGGGGACGTCCCGCCCGGGTACGCGGCTCCCGGGCCCGGTTTCGGCGGCATGCCACCCGGGGATACCGGGCAGTTCTATGCGGCCGCGCCGCCGCCGCCCACTGCGCGGAAGAATTCTCTGCGAACCGGTCTGGTGGCCGGTGGTCTGGCCCTCGCTCTGGTGAGCGGCGGTATCGGGGGTGTGGTGGGGGCCCTGGTCGCCGATTCCGGGGAGGGGCCCGCCGTGACGAACGCGCTGGACGCCCCGGTGCCGGATATCCGGGACGCGGCGAACGCGCCGGCGGGTTCGGTGCAGTCCGTGGCGCAGGAGGTTTTGCCGTCGGTGGTCATGATCGAGGTGGCCAGCAACCGGGGTCAGGGGGAGGGCTCGGGGGTGGTGTTGTCCTCGGACGGGTTGATTCTGACCAACAACCATGTGGCCGCCGGAGGTGGCGGGGGTGGCGGAATGCAGGTGTCCTTCGCCGACGGCACCACCGCGCCGGCGACGCTGGTGGGTGCGGATCCGGTTTCGGATCTGGCCGTGATCCAGGTACGTGGCAAGACCGATCTCAGGCCGATCGAGCTGGGTAGCTCCGCCGGCTTGCAGGTGGGTCAGCCGGTGGTGGCGATCGGTTCTCCGCTGGGGCTCGCGGGGACGGTGACCACCGGTATCGTCTCGGCTCTGAATCGCCCGGTGTCGACGACCGGGGAGGGTGGTAACGACCCCACGGTCCCGAATCCGGTGATCGACGCCATTCAGACCGATGCCGCGATCAACCCGGGCAATTCCGGCGGTGCGCTGGTGGACGGAGCGGGGCGGCTGGTCGGTATCAATACCGCCATCGCGAGCCTGGGTTCGTCGGGGGCGGCCGGTCAGCAGAGTGGTTCCATCGGGCTGGGCTTCGCTATTCCGGTCGATCAGGCCCGGCGGGTCGCCGATGAGTTGATCGAGACCGGTAAGGCCACTTATGCCCAGATCGGTATGACCGTGCAGCGGGACGAATCCGTACAGGGGGCCCGTGTTCTCGATGTCGCGGCCGGCGGTCCGGCGGCCGAAGCCGGTATCCCGCCGGGGTCGATCGTCACCAGGCTCGACGATCGCACGATAGATTCGGGTGACGCGCTGGTCGCCGCGGTGCGGTCGAAGCAGCCGGGCGACAAGGTGAAGGTGACGTATACCGATGGGCAGGGCGGCAATACCAAGACGGTCGAGGTGACCCTCGTTGCCGCGACAGTGGAAGGAGGCCGGTGATGCAGTTGGTGACCGGGGGCAGAGACGACTCGATCGAGGTCGGCGCTACGGTGAGCGGTATGGAAATCGATGCTCCTGTGGCGGGGCGCGCATTGGTCGTGGTCGTGGACGACCGGACGGCTCATGGCGGCGAGGATTCGCTGGGGCCGCTGGTCACCGAATTGCTCACCGAGGCGGGCTTCCTGGTAGACGCGTCGGTATCGGTGGAAGCCGATGAGGTCGCGATCCGGAACGCGCTGAACACCGCGGTGATCGGCGGGGTGGATCTGGTGATCTCGGTGGGCGGCACCGGTATGTCGCCGCGCGATGTGACCCCGGAGGCGACGGCCGAGGTGCTGGATCGTGATCTGCCGGGAATCAGTGAGGCGCTGCGCGCCTCGGGTCGCGTGGCGGGATCGCTGGACGCGGGTCTCTCGCGCGGGCTGGCGGGTATCTCGGGGAGCACCCTGGTGGTGAACCTGCCGGGCACCCGGGCCGCGGTCCGTGACGGTATGGCCACGCTGGGTCCGCTGGCGAGCCGGGTCATCGGCGAGCTGTCCGGTCTGCTGGAGTGACGCGGTGCGAACGCTATGAGTGAGGGTGAGACCCCCGAGGTCCCCCGCCGGGCGCGACGCCGGGCGGGGGACCTCGCGCGTATGGACCGGGTGTTCGGGGATGTGCTCCCTTCCACTACGCGTGACGAATGGGATGAGTCGCCGTCGCCGGAGCGCGACGGTGACGATTGGCTGCGGGGTCAGGTCCCGCCGCATCACGGTTGAGTCCGCGGGTGGGTTGGCCCGGCCGCCGGGCGGGCCGGGGCGCCACCTCTGCCGGTGGGGATCCAGGGGGCTGCCGGTCTCGTCCCGGTTCCGAAGATGAACGTAAGGTGTTGGCGCTCAACGACTTCCGGTTGAATGCCGGGTTAACCGGACATTTCCGGACGATTATGGGCCCTCGGCTATTTTTCTGATTTGTCCAGTTCTCGGTTCATGGAGATTTATAATCCCTCGTTCCGGGCGTGCCGGTTTGCTGCCAGGCGGAATTCTTAGCGCTTTCCATGCGCTCAATCGACCGCATATTCGCATGTCGCGACCTATTTGACCTGCCGCTATGTGCACGTGCACGGGCCGCTATACATTGATGTGATATGGATCACATCAATGTATAGCGAAAGCAAACTTTGTCCAATCTGTTATCGACCTCTTAAAATTTGTGCGTTGACCGCCGCAATGGCGGTCCGGCGGGGCCGGGCCAATTCGGATCTCGCCGGTCGCACCGTGTGCAATGCCCGATTTGCGGCGTTGCACCAAAATAACAACAGGTCACCTGTAGGTAACAAACGAGCGAAACACTGGTCGGAGCCGGAGAGCCCTGTGTGTCCGAGTCTCGAAGGCCTGCTGTTTGTCCGACATGATGAGGGGAAATATGAGCGAGAACCGCACCGACGGTGTACGTTATGGCGCCAGGATCGCGGGTGTCGGTGCCGCGGCCGCTTGCGCCGTGGGCCTACTGTCGGTGGGCGCCGCGAATGCCGATACCTTTGTGCCGTTGCCAGACGGCCAGAAGGCAGGTCCGGGGGTGACCATCTCCCGTACCGGCGAACACGCCGTGATTTCGCCTTCCATGGCGGCCAACGGCGCGGGCCGGGTGGTCTGGGTCTCCGGAAACGCGATTGCCGACGTTTCGGTGACGCCCGAGGGTGAAGCCGGTCCGAACAACGGTCCCACCGGCGCCGACGGCACCAACAACTCGTCCACGCACGGAGCCTCGCAGCTCAACACCGGCTATATCGTCGGTTGCCAGGTGAGCATCGGTGACGACGCCATCGGTCTGGGTGCCTCGGCCGGCATCACGATCGACGGCGGCAGCATCGGCGGATCCGTCGGCGTGGAACTGGGACCGGGCGAGGTCAAGTTCGTGCAGATCGACTACAAGGACATCGAGAAGCCCGGCCGCTACTCGGTGGAATATCAGGACGCGGAAATCGAGATCCAGGGTTGCGCCGGTTACGCGCAGGCCCGGGCATACACGGTGGTCGAGATCATCGGTGACCACTACTCGAAGACCACCCTCTACGGCCAGCCGTTCAGCATCGGCTGAGCCATCGGGCACGTCCACGTCGTATCGAACCGAACTTCTTCTCGCGTGCTCCGCGAGCTCTCCCCTCGAAGGGTGTAACCATGATCAACCGTAAGAAAATGGCGCGCCTGGCCGGCGTCGGCGCCGCCGCCACCATCGCCATGGGCCTGTTCTCGACCGGTGCGGCCAATGCCGACACCTTCATTCCGCTGCCCGGCGGCGAACTGGTCAAGACGCTGTCCGACGGCACGGTGGTGACCGTGCGCATGGTCGGCGAATCGGCGACCATCAGTCCGTCCATGGGTGCGACGCCGGTGCATCGCAACGCGTGGGCGTCCGGCAGCGCGCAGGTCGAGATCGCCGGCGGTGAGGACATCGGCGGCAAGATCTACCCGGGCTACGTGGTGGGCTGCCAGGTCAACATCGACGGCGGCGGCGTCGAGGGCGGCGCCAGCGCCGAGGCGGCCATCGAGGGCGATACCGCCTCGGTCACCCCGAGTGCCGAAGGCGGCGGAAACCTCACCGTCGGACCCGGTCAGGCCAAGTCGTTCTATGTCCTCGATATCGAGGGCCCGGACGACTACGGCAGCGAGGATCATTCGACCAACAACAAGTTCTCGGGCAACAGCGGCTCGGTGACCTGGTCGGATCAGACGATCGGCCTCAACGGCTGCGGCGGCTACGCCCAGGCCAGGTCCTTCGTCAGCGTCGAGGTGGAAACCGCGAACGTGATCAGCTACGTCACGCTGTGGGGTCAGCCCTTCAGTCTCGGCTGATCGAGGATCAAACCGCCATAGTGGCATGGAAACAGGCCCGTCGCAGCAGCGGCGGGCCTGTCTCGTGCCCCCGCAATTCGCGATAGACGGTGTTAGGGTGGCGTTTCCCCAGCATGCGTCACCTTCCGGCTACCTGGGAATCATGCATACGCCACACTACGTCGGCGGCACGGTAGCCAAGTGTTCACCCGCTGTGTCGTTTCGGGTTCATCTAGTGGCTACAGCCGTAACCCAAGCTCTATGAAGCCTGTTCTTGGGCCGCCCCGACCTCCCTCGCTGAGAGGTCGGGTGTCGCTGTAAACCTTGATGAGGGGAAATATGAGCAAGAACCGCACCACCGGCCTGCGCTGCGGCGCGCGCGCTCTGGGCGTCGGCGCTGTCGCTGCTGTGGCCATGGGTCTGTTCTCTACGGGTGCCGCCAACGCGGACACCTTCGTTCCGCTGCCGGACGGT
>NZ_JBSFRU010000122.1:0-16449 GCF_053589395.1 Nocardia sp. NPDC003345 | reverse complement strand
GACCTACCCGTCCAATTCGGCGGGGCCGCGGGCACTCTCGCGGCACTGCATCCGCACGGTCTCACGGTCGCCGACGCCCTGGCCGCCGAACTCGGCCTGGCCCACCAGCGGGTGCCCTGGCATACCGACCGGACGCCGATCGCCGAACTGTGCACCGCGCTCGGCGTCGCCGCCGGGGCGGTCGCCAAGATCGCCACGGATATCGTCGCGCTGTCGGCCACCGAGGTCGGGGAGGTGAGCGAGGACTCCCCCGGCGGTTCGTCGGCGATGCCGCATAAACGCAATCCGGTCGCCGCGATCACCGCGCGGGCGGCCGCGCGCCGGGTTCCCGGTCTGGTCGCCGACGCGCTCGCCGCGATGGACCACGAATTCCAGCGCGCGGCGGGCGCGTGGCACGCGGAGTGGGAAACCGTCACCGATCTGCTGCGGCTGACCGGAGGCGCGGCCCACCGGTTGGCGGAGAGCCTGACCGGCCTGCATGTCCACCCCGACGCGATGGCGCGCAACCTCGGCATCACCAACGGACTGCTGCTGGCCGAACGCGTCACCGCCGCGCTCGCCGAACACACCGACCGCGCGCGCGAGCTCGTCACCGGGGCCGCGACCGCCGACCCACCGGCCCTCGCGACCGATCCCGCGATCGTCGAACCGCTGGGCGCCGAGCGGGTCCGCGAACTACTGGACCCCGCAACCTATCTCGGCCATGCCGGCGATCTGGTCGACCGCGTCCTGACCGCCCGCGATACGGGTATCGCCGCCGCGACCGATACGCCCGGCCCCTCACCCGGCGGTCCGTGACCGGCACACGACGCCACGAAACATCGGGAATCGGGCGACCGCCGGTCGCCCCACCGGTCCCGGCACAGCGCACACGAGGCACCGGCGAACGACGTACCGCATTCGCGACGCCGGTGCGAGAAATGGAGCAGATCGTATGAACACACCCGCGGCGGACCCGGACCGGTCGCAGGCCGAACTGGCCCACCGGATCACCGGGCCCGGCGGCGATGCCGCGACGGTGGTCCTGCTCGGATCGCTGGGTTCGGATATGTCCATGTGGGATCCGCAGGTCGCCGCGCTGTCCGAAGCGTACGACGTACTCACCGTCGACCTGCGCGGTCACGGTGACTCCCCCGTTTCCGGCCCCTGCACGATCGCCGACCTCGCCGCCGACGTCCTCACCCTGCTGGACGCGCTCGGCCGCGACCGGGTCCACCTCGTGGGCCTGTCACTCGGCGGCGCGGTGGCACAGTGGCTCGCGGCGCACGCGCCGCTGCGGGTGCGGACACTCACCCTGCTGTGCACCGCCGCGAAGTTCGGTACCGAGCAGGCCTGGCTGGACCGCGCCGACGCGGTGCGGGCCGGCGGCACGGCCGCGCTCGCCGACGCGGTGGTCGGACGCTGGTTCACCGCCGCGCTCGCCGATCGCGACCCCGGTCTGGTGCAACGCTGCCGCGCGATGATCGCGGCCACCTCCGACGACGGCTATGCCGCCTGCTGCCTCGCCCTCGCGCGGTTCGACGGGCGCGCGGACCTGGCCCGGATCACCGCGCCGACCCTGGTGATCGCCGGCGCCCAGGACCCGGCCACCACCCCGGACGATATGCGGGCGCTCGCCGACGGTATCGCCGATTCGGCCCTGCACGTCCTGGACCCGGCGGCGCATCTGGCCAATATCGAACAGGCCGGGCGGGTTTCGGCGCTGCTGGCCGCGCATCTCGGCGGCGAGCGCGAGCGGTCCGCCGCCTTCGCCCGGGGCATGGGAGTGCGGCGGGCGGTCCTGGGCGACGCCCATGTGGACCGCGCCGTGGCCGCCACCACCGCTTTCACCGAACCGTTCCAGGATTTCATCACCCGCACCGCCTGGGGCGATATCTGGTCC
Organism: Nocardia sp. NPDC003345; assembly: GCF_053589395.1. NCBI lineage: Bacteria > Bacillati > Actinomycetota > Actinomycetes > Mycobacteriales > Nocardiaceae > Nocardia > Nocardia sp. NPDC003345. Next base: position 14,567 of record NZ_JBSFRU010000122.1, on the reverse strand, counting down.
CGGCCGGGACTCGACCACCACACCCGCCGGCTGCTGACCCTCGCCGTCCTGACCGCCGTCGGCAACACCCACGAACTCGATATGCATATCCGGGCCGCGTTGCGGGCCGGGGTGGCGCCGGACGAACTGGCCGAGGTGTTCCTGCACACCGCCGTCTACGCGGGGGTGCCGAACAGTAACCTCGCCTTCGGACTCGGCCGGGCGGCGCTCGCCGAGGGGATCGGGGCCGGGCCGTCCGACCACCCCGCGTCCGGCCCCACGGACGCAGAGGAATCATCATGACCGAACCCTCCCCGGATTACGTACAGTCCCTGGGCCGGGGCCTGGCCGTCATCCGGTCCTTCGACGCCGAGAATCCGCGCCGCACGCTCAGCGAGGTCGCCAAGACCACCGGGCTGACCCGGGCCACCGCCCGCCGATTCCTGCTGACCCTGGTGGAACTCGGCTACGTCCGCACCGACGGCTCGCGATTCTGGCTCACCCCGCGAGTGCTGGAACTCGGTTACAGCTATCTGTCCAGCCTGAGCCTGCCGGAGGTCGCGGGCCCGCATCTGGAGGCGCTGGCGACCCGGGTGCACGAGTCGACCTCGGTGTCGATCCTCGACGGCGAGGACATCGTCTATGTGGCGCGGGTGCCGGTCAGCCGGATCATGACGGTATCGATCACCATCGGCACCCGCTTTCCCGCCTACAGCACCTCGATGGGCCGGGTACTGCTGGCGGGCCTGTCCGAGGCGGAGTTCGAGCGGTACCTGGCCGAGGTCAGCCCGACCCCGCTCACCGATCGCACGATCCTCACCACCGACGGTCTCCGCGACGAGGTCCGCCGCACCCGCGACGCCGGATACTGCCTGGTCGACCAGGAACTCGAGGAGGGGCTGCGGTCGATGGCCGCACCCATCCGCGATCACACCGGCGTCGTCTGCGCGGCGGTGAACATCTCCACCCACGCCGCCCGCTACACCGCCGACACTGTGCGCGCCGAGCTGCTGCCGCCGCTGCTGGCCACCGCCGCCGCGATCGGCGCCGACCTCTCCCGGGTCCAGAACCGCTCCTGAAAACCCCGCTCCACGAAGGAATCTCCATGTACGACGCCGTCATCTGCGAACCGCTGCGCACTCCGGTGGGCCGATTCGGCGGAGTTTTCGCCGATATCGCGCCGGAAACCCTGGCCGCCACCCTGATCACCGAACTCCTCACCCGCACCGGCGTGGACGCCGGACGGATCGACGATGTCATCCTCGGGCAGGCCTCCCCCAACGGCGAGGCCCCCGCGATCGGCCGGGTGGCCGCCCTCGACGCCGGTCTCGGGGTGCAGGTGCCCGGCCTGCAGGTGGACCGGCGCTGCGGGTCGGGTCTGCAGGCGGTGCTACAGGCCTGTATGCAGGTCGCCACCGGCGGCAGCGATCTGGTGCTGGCGGGCGGAACGGAATCCATGAGCCGGGCCGAGTTCTACGCCACCGGTATGCGCTGGGGAGTGCGAGGCGAGGGTGTGGCCCTCGACGACCGGCTGGCCCGGGCCCGGGTCAGCGCGGGCGGTAAGAACTTCCCGGTCCCCGGCGGCATGATCGAGACCGCGGAGAATCTGCGTGCCGAATACTCGATCGGCCGCACCGAACAGGACGAACTGGCGGTGCGGTCGCATCGCCGCGCGGTCGCCGCCCAGCGGGCGGGCCGGTTCGCCGACGAGATCGTCGGAGTCCCCGTACCGCGGCGGCGATCGGACCCGGTCGTCGTCGATACCGACGAGCATCCGCGCGCGGACACCACCCTCGACGCCCTCGCGCAGCTGCGGCCCATCCGCGGCCGGGTGGATCCGGAGGCCACCGTCACCGCCGGAAACGCCAGCGGTCAGAACGACGGCGCCGCCCTCTGTCTCGTCACCACCCCGGAGAAGGCCCGGGAGCTGGGCCTGCGGCCGCTGGCCCGGCTCGCGTCCTGGGCGGTGGCCGGGGTGCCGCCGCGCACGATGGGTATCGGCCCGGTGCCCGCGACCGAGCAGGCACTGGCCCGCTTGGACCTCACCCTCGACGATATGTCGGTCATCGAACTCAACGAGGCCTTCGCCGCCCAGACCCTGGCCGTATTGCGCAACTGGAAGATCGATCCGGACGACGACCGCCTCAACCCCAACGGTTCCGGGATCTCGCTGGGCCATCCGGTCGGCGCCACCGGCGCCCGCATCCTCGCCACCCTGCTGCGCGAACTCGACCGCGGCGAGGGCCGCTACGGTCTGGAGACCATGTGCATCGGCGGCGGGCAGGGCCTGGCGGCGGTATTCGAACGACTGTCCTGAACGGCGGCGCGACCGCCGCCACGGCCGGCCCGGTCACACCGCCAGATCGATGGCCTCGGCCAGTTCCGGATCGTAGGCGCTGCCGCCCTCGGCGAGGGCCTTCTCGTACCGGACCCGGGCCACCGCGTCGACCTCGGTGTTGGTGCTACCTCGCTTCCAGTACGCGCGGGCGAGCATATCGGCGCGATCCACTCCCCAGACCTCGACCGCATGCGACCGGACCCGGCGTACCTCGGCGGCCTCGGCCGCGATCCACACCTGCGTGCGGCGGCCGACGGCGAACGAGAGCGGAAGATGCCCGGTGACATCGGCGACGGCCGGCAGCAGCCGCACCGTCAGATTCGGATGCGAGGGAACCAGTTCGAGATCGGCGGGGTCGGGCAGCGCGACATAGGCCGATACCGTGTGGTCCGGATCGAGACCTTCGAGGATGGCGGCGATCGCGGGCAGCGCCGTACCGTCGCCGACCAGCACATGGTCGCGCACCCCCGCCGCGACCGCCCATTCCGGCCGCATCCCGGCCAGCCAGACCGCCTCGCCCGGGCGCACCGCGCGCAGCCAGGTGAGACTCAGTCCGGCATCGTGTTCGGCCACGTCCATCGTCAGCCGGTTCGTAGCGGGATCGAAAGTGCGGACGGTGAACGCCCGGAGCAGCGGCTGCACCCCGCCCGGCCATTCCGGGAGGCCGTTCGCGCCGCGCACCGGCGTCTCCACCGCGGTTTCCGGATCGGGCGGCAGCATGATCTTGAACGCGTCGGCCGGGCGCGGATCGCGATACTCGCTCAGCTCCGAGCCCTCCAGCACCACACGCGTGAATCCCGGCGAGAGCTGTTCGACCCCCGCGACCCGCACCCGCAACGACAGCAGCCGGTCCCCCTGCGCCCGCTGCCGGATCGCGGCCTTCATCGTCTCCACTGACCCTCCCGCATTGATTAGGTAACCCTAACCACGGTAGCAGGAGGGTCGTGGATCCAGGAGTGAAGTCTCGTCTCCGGACCGCTGGGCGGGCTTCGGTGCAACCGCCGCTCACCCCTCCCCGGCCCCGGCGGCCGCCGTCTCACGCACGGCATCCGCGATGGCACGGAAATCCTTCTTCAGGATCGCGCCGTGATTGCTCGCGACCTTCGCGCTGATACGGATGTTCGGGTTACGCGTCGTCACCTGGTCCAGGCCGGTTCGAATCCGTTCCTGCTCATCACGTTTACTGCCGAAGGACGTGCCCGAGGCGACGACGTAGCGGGTGGGGACGGTGATACCGTCCAGCACCGGGCCGAGTTCCCGCTCGCGGGAGAGCCGGCCGAGTTCGATATTGCTCTCGGCCTGCTGCGCCGCGCTCATCCGCGGCATCAGGCCCGTGGGACGCACCAGCGGCGCTATCACGCTCAGCCGCTTGAACAGTTTCCGGATCCGCTGTTCCATGGCGTCGTCGAGCCAGTCGTAGGGGAACGCGCCGTCGACCAGGACCGCGCCCCGGGCCCGCTCCGGATTACGGTTCGCCCAGTGCGCGCCCACCACCGCGCCGTAGGACCAGCCCACCAGCAGCGGCCGGTCCACGCCCCGGGCTGCCAGGATCGTATCGACATCCCGGACCGCGGCGTCGAAGGAATAGTCGGCCGAACGCTTGGACTTGCCCCGCGCGCGCTCGTCGTAGGTGATGTGGCGGAACTCGGGGCCGAGTTCGGCGATGACCTTCTTCCAGTAGCCCTGGGTGGCGAATTGGCCGTTCAGGTAGACCACGGGGATACCGGGGCCGCCGGTATCGGTGACCGCGAGGGCGGTGTCCTCGACCTCCACCATGCCGGTCCAGTGCGAGTTGTCCGAGGAGATGTTGTTCTTCGTCATGGCAGCAACTATCGGCATCCGGCCTGACAGCGCCCTGACGCCGGGCTGATACGCCGCCGACACGGCGTCACACCCGGTCGAATACCACGCTGACCTGCTTTTTCCTGCTAGCGTGACGCTCAACCTGACGAACGGGAGACAGCGATGGATCGGTCCGTTCTCCGCCTCGGCCTCGGCGCGACCTTCGCCGCGCTGGTACTGGCCGTGCTCGCCGCGCTCTTCCCGGCCGCGGCCGCCGCCCAGGACACCCGGCCGGCCGTCACCCTGTCCGCGGGCGTCTCCGGTACCACCATCGACTACACGGTCGCCGATATCCCGAACCGGCGCAACAACTTCCCGGTCATTCCGGGTGAATGCACCACCGTCCTGGTGGACACCCTGGCCGCGGCCCCCGCGCTCGCTCCCGCCGCCGTCGACTCACTGGCCGGACGCAATCCCGACGCCTTCGCCCTGCTGCAGCGATTGATCGCCGACGGCGCCGTCGCCGCCGGGCCGCGGATCCAGTTCGCCTCCGGCGCCGGACAGGTCACCGGTTCGTTCACCGGGGTTCCGGCCGGGGTCTACCTGGTCGCCACGGTCTGCAATATCGCGCCGGTAAGCGGCGGGTTCGTTCCCGAACTGGTCGATATGGTCCCGGTGGTCGTCACCGGGCTGCCCACGGGATCGGCGGCCTGACCGAACCCCGGCGTCACGGCGGCCCCGGGGAACCGGGGATCCCGGGCCGCGGGTCAGATCACTCCGTGCAGGGGCGGCGGTGTGCCGTGCAAGAGGGTGCGGCCGATGTGCTGATACTTCCAGCGGACCGGATCGTGCAGGGTGTGGGTACGGGCATTACGCCAGAAGTGGGCCAGATTGAGATCGGCTGCCGCGCTGCGCGTTCCGCTCACCTCGAACAACGCCGCGGAGATCTCGTTGGCGGCCCGGTCGGCGAGAACCTTCGCGGTGGCGACCGCGATCGACGCCTCGGCCACCCGGCCGGGGTCACCCACCGCCACGTCCACGGCGAGCCCCGCGGCCGTCAGGGTGGACTCGGCGGCGGCGAGCGTCACCGCGAGCTCCCCGAAGCGCTGGATCACCAGCGGGTCGTCGATCGCCCGCGACACCCCCGCCTCGAACCAGGGCCGGCTCTTGTCCCGCACGAACCCGGCGGCCGCGGTGAGCGCGCCGCGCGCGATCCCGGCGTCGATCGCGGCGTGCAGCAGCTGCGCGGACGCCCCGTAGGCGGTCGGGGCGTCCACCGCTGCGGTACGGGGCACCAGCTGATCCCGCTCCACCGCGACGCCCTCGAATATCACCGTGCCACTGCCGGTTGTGCGCTGCCCGAGCCCGTTCCAGTCGTCGACGATCCGCACACCGGGCGCGTTCGCGGGCAGGAAGGCCACGTACTGCCCGGCCGGCAGCCCGGATCGCCCGCCGGGGTCGTCGAGCCGGGTGAGCACGGCGAGGGTGTCGGCGAACAGCGACCCGGTGCAGTAGTACTTGGTGCCGTCGATCCGGAACCGCTGCGCGGCCTCTATCGGGGCCAGGGTGGTCGCGATCTCGGCGACCGTGGCGCCGCCGCGCTCGGACTGCGCGTTGGCGATCTGCGCGCCGTCGAGCACCGCGGTCAGGTACCGGCGGCGCTGCTGCTCGGTGCCCGCGAGTTTCAGCAGGTTGACGTAGACGAAATGGCTGTGCGGGATCTGCGCGATATTCGGGTCGGCCACCGCCAGCGCCCGCACCACCTCGGCGACCTCGCTGGGCGGCAGATCCGCGCCGCCCAGTTCGGCCGGCACCGTGACGGCGAGCAGACCGCTGGCGGTGAGCTGCCCGATCTCGGCGAACGGCAGCTCCCGTTCGGCGTCGCGCCGGGCCGCCCCGCCCGCGAACTCGGCCGCGAGCCGCGCGGCGGCGACCCGGGCCTGTTCGGCGGAGGTGATCCGGGCGGCGCCGACGGCGGTCATCGGCTCGCCGCGGCGGCGGGACGCCGCGCGGCCTCCAGTTCCCGCACCAGGGGCAGCACCTTGGCGCCGAAGTATTCGATTTCCTCCTGGAAGTGCAGGAAACCGCCCAGGACGAGGTCGACCCCCAGTTCCCGGTAGGCGACGATACGTTCGGCCACCTGCTCGGGCGTGCCGATCAGTTTGGTCCGGAAGCCGTCGTTGTACTGGACCAGATCCTCGAAACTGGAATCGGCCCACATCCCTTTGCGGTCGCTGGTGGAGGCCCCCGCCTGCTGGACCGCGTCCCGGAAGCCCTCCACGGCGGGTTTGTTCGCCTTGGCGATGATCTCGCGCAGCGTCTCCTGCGCCTCACGCTCGGTATCGCGGGCGATGATGAAACCGTTGAGCCCGAACTTCACCTCCCGGTCGTGGGCCCGGGCCACGGCGCGCAGATCGTCGAGCTGTTCGGTGACACCGTCGAAATCCTTACCGTTGGAGAAGTACCAGTCGGCGTGGCGGCCGCCGTTGCGTCGTGCCGCGCTGGAGTTGCCGCCCTGGAAGAGTTCCGGATTCGGCCGCTCGGGAGTGTTCAGCGGCTTCGGCTTCAGCGTGAAATCGCGGATCCGGTAGAAATCGCCGCCGTAGTTCACCTCGTCCTCGGTCCAGATCTTGCGGATGACCTCGAGGAATTCGGCACTGCGCCGGTACCGCTCGTCGTGCTCGAGCCACGGTTCGCCCAGGGCCGTGAACTCGCCGGCGAACCAGCCCGACACCACATTGATCGCGAACCGGCCATTCGAGAGATGGTCGGCGGTGGCACCGAATTTCGCGAGCACCGCCGGATGCCACAGGCCGGGATGCACCGCCGCGATCACCTTCAGCCGTTCGGTCGCCCCCAGCAGCGCCAGGCTGAACGAGGTCGATTCGTGCTGGAATTCGGCACCGTAGGAGGCGGTGTAGCGCACCTGGGAGAGGGCGTAGTCGAATCCGTTGCGCTCGGCGGTCTGCGCGAGCTTCTTGTTGTATTCGAAATCCCAGCCGGTGCGCTGCTCGATCTCACTGGTCACCAGACCACCGCTGACATTGGGCACCCAGTAGGCGAACCGGATCTGATCGGTGATGTTCTCGGTACTCATGGAGCCTCCTCGAGAGCGGGTCGCGGTTCGCGGAGGCCGAAGCGTCGGTGGCGCCTCATCGCTGCTCCCGCTGCCGGCCGTAGGCGTGGTCGTCTGGACGCCGGGGGTGGCTGACACGGTCCCGGCGCGACCACAGTTCACCAGCGCGGTGAGGGCGGTACGAGGGTTTGAATCGGCCGGATCACATCCCGTATCCCGGGCACGGCGGTCCGGCGGACGGCCCCGGCCGGGTCGAGCCCGAGCCGGGCCCCCGGTTCGGCGCCGGCGCAGCGGTGCACGCGCCGGCGCCCCGGCACGAATGCCGGGGCACCGGGCTTCCGGACGGATGCCCGCGCACCGGGGGCAGTACGGTGCCGGGCGGCCGGCGGGTCAGGCGTTGGACTCGGCGCGCCCCTTGTACTCCGACCGGCTGAACCGCCCGGCGGGCTGGAAACGGCCCAGCACGGTGGCCGCGTCCTCGCCCGTGACCTGCGCGATCAGATCGTGCGCGTCCGCCACCGAGTTCACCGAATGCGCCGCCTGCGGATAGTGCAGGGTGCTCACCAGCGCCGAGGCGAACCGCTCGTCGGCCGCCGCCGCACTGAAGAACTCGCCGCCGACCTCGGCGAATTCGGGGTCGCTGAGGAACAGCCGGGTGACCTTGGCCGCGTCCTCGGCGCGGGCGGCGAGGAATTCCTCGTACTGCGCGGTGATCCAGGCGTCGTCGAACGCCCCGTCGTGGGCGGCCGCCGCGGCGACCAGCCGCTGCGCCTGGATGAGCCCGCTCTGCGCGCCCTGACCGGCGATCGGGTCGTAGGCGACGGCGGTATCGCCCAGCGCCGCCACCGCGTGTCCGCCGGAGGTATGCCCGACCCCACGCCGGAACAGCGGGCGGACCGCACCTTTCAGCCACGAATGCGGGTCGGAGGTGATCGGTTCGGTGGCAAGCACTTCCGGCAGATCCCAGTCCAGGTAGTCGCGGTAGACATCGGTGACGATGCGGTGCGCCGATTCGGCCGAATCCGCGGCGGCGAACCGCTTCTCCCAATCGCTGCCGGGTCGCGCCCAGCCCAGGAACGCCCAGCTCGGGCCCACGTCCTTGTGCAGGTAGGGTCCCCACCAGGCCTCGCCCTGTTCGGCGACGATGGAGAACAGGCTGCGGCCGCCGCCGGCCGGGCTGCGATGCGCGAACACCGATTCGTCGTGCGGGAGCCCGGTGACGGTCACGGTGAGCAGGCTGCGCTGCGGCGCGTCGTAGACGGTGCGGGTGGTGTCGATCTCGAACAGCCCCGACAGCCCGCCGCGTCCGGTGGCGACCAGGGTCAGATCGTTCCCGGCGGCGATCGGGTCGAGGTTCTCGGGGGTGACGGTGTCGACGACGAACCGCCCGCCGCGCTCGCGGAACAGGGTCAGGCGCTCATCGGCCTTGAGCCGGGTGTCGACGGCGAGCCCGACGAAACCGTCGAAGGCGCCGTCGAAGGCGATCAGTTCCTCACCGCCACCGGCGACCCGGACAGTGAGACCGGTATGCAGCGGTGCGCGGTCGCGGTAGGTGGGCAGCCCGAGCTTCGCCTCCGCCTCCTGGGCCTCGCCGAAGATCAGCGCGGTACCGGTGGCCGGTACCGCGTCGCGCAGTTCGCGCTGATCACGTTCGCTGTAGAGGGTGACGTCGAAGCCGGCGTCGAGCAGCCCGAGCGCCGCGGTGACGCCGGTCTGTCCCGCCCCGACGACAGCTGCTTTCCGAGGGGAAGTGTTCTGGGATGTCATGGCGCTATGGTCTCGATCACCGCGGTCGCCGTGCAGTATTACGCTCACCGGGAGTTGATGCCGAAAAGTGCTGGACCGCACGTTTTTCCGGCAGCGTCCGGGCCCGCCCCGGCAGGGTGGGCGGGCGCCCCTTCTACGATCCGGTCATGTCCTTCGACCCCGTTCCGCTCTCCGGCGACCGCGCCGAGGGTTATCGCGAGCTCACCGCGCAGGCCGCGGCGTTGCTGACCGGCGAAACCGACCGGATCGCCAATGCCGCCAACCTGAGCGCCCTCGTGTACCACTGCCTCCCGGACGTGAACTGGGCCGGCTTCTATTTCTTCGACGGACACGAACTGGTGGTCGGCCCCTACCAGGGCAAACCGGCCTGTGTGCGGATCGCGCTGGGCACCGGGGTGTGCGGCACCGCCGCCGCGTCCCGGCGCACCCAGCTGGTCGCCGACGTGCACGCCTTCCCCGGCCATATCGCCTGTGATGCCGATTCCCGCTCCGAGATCGTGATACCGCTGGTCCACGAGGACGCCCTCATCGGCGTCCTCGATATCGACAGTCCCCGACCGGCGCGGTTCGACGAGATCGACCGCCGCGGACTGGAGACCGTAGCCGAGGTGTTCATCGATTCCCTGAAGCCGTCCTGAACTGCGCGTTCCCGCTTTCTCTCGACGGCCCGGCAATTGTCACTCCACCGCACGAGATGAACCCGGATATCGGCCCCGGCTCCCCCGAGCGGTTGGCGCTCGGGGCCGACTCCGGCCGTCCGCCCGCCGGTGTCAGGGGACCAGCTGCGACCCCCGCGCGACCTCGTCCGGTAGCGCTGTCGATCCGGGACCGCCCAGCCGGTATCGCGCGCCGCGATGTTCGTCCGGCAACCGGTCACCCCGGCCGAACAACGCGTTGCGCAATGTCCCCGGAACGTATTCGCCCGGGTAGGCGCCACGTTCCGTGAGCACCGGAATCACGTGCGTGACAATATCTTCGAAGGTCCCTGCCGTGATCGCATAGGCCAGGTTGAACCCGTCCACATCCGTCTCCGCGGCCCACTCCTGCAATCGGTCGGCCACCGTCTCTCCCGACCCCACGAACACCGGCCCCATCCCGCCGATCCCGGCCCACCGGGCGATATCGCGGACCGTCCATTCCCGGCCGTCGTCGTCGAATTCCTGGAACGCCGCCACCGCCGACCGGATGGCGTTGCTCTGTACCTCGCCGATGGGGTCGTCGAGGTCGTAGCGGGACAGGTCGATACCCATCCAGCCCGACATGAACACCAGACCGCCCTCGACGCTGGCGTAGGACAGGTACTCCTCGTGTTTGGCGCGCGCCGCCTCGTCGGTGGCATCGGTGACGATGGTGGCCAGGGCGTAGATCCGGGCGGCGTGACGGTCACGTCCGGCGGCCTCGAGTGCGTCGCGGATGGTCGCCACCGTCTGCGTCAGCACCCGCTTCGAGGGCGCGGCGACGAAGATCGCCTCCGCGTTCTCGGCCGCGAACCGCACCCCGCGCGGCGACGCCCCCGCCTGGTAGATCACCGGCGTCCGCTGCGGTGACGGTTCGGACAGATGGACGCCCGGCACCGCGAAATGTTTACCGGCGTGGCCGATATGGTGCACCTTCGCCGGGTCCACATAGACGTTGCGCACCGGGTCGCGCACGACGGCATCGTCCTCCCACGACCCCTCCCACAGCTTGTACAGCACCTCCAGGTACTCGTCGGCCTGGTCGTAGCGGTCGTCGTGGTCGAGTTGATCGTCGGCGCCGAAGTTGCGGGCCGCCGACGGCAGATACCCGGTGACGACGTTCCAGCCGACCCGGCCGCCGGTGAGGTGGTCGAGTGTGGACAGCCGCCGCGCGAACGGATACGGGTGCTCGAACCCGGTGCCTGTGGTGATACCGAAACCGAGGTTCGCGGTCACCGCCGCCATCGCCGATACCAGCAGCAGCGGATCGGCCACCGGGATCTGCGCGCCCTGCCGCAGCGCCGCCCGGTCGTCGCCGCCGTAGACGTCGTAGGTGCCGAGCACATCGGCGATGAACAGCCCGTCGAACCGGCCGCGTTCCAGCAGCCGGGCCAGCTCGGTCCAGTAGCCGATCTCCTTGTACCGATGCGACTGATCGTCGGGGTGCCGCCACAGCCCCGGGGACTGGTGGGCGACGCAGTTCATATCGAACGCGTTGAACCGGATCCGCCGCGTCATTTCGCCGGCTCCTGCGCCGCCGCGCGCTCGCCCGCGCTCCAGGCGAACGGGAGGGCGGTGCCGTTGAGCAGATGGTCGCCGACCGCGCGCGCCTTCTGGATCGCCGGATTGTGCACCGAGACGGTGCGGGCGTTACGCCAATGCCGGTCCAGCCGCAGCCCTTCGGCGGTGATGGAGGCGCCACCCACCTCGAACAACTGGCTGGTGGCGGGCAACACCGTATCGATCACGGCGAGCTGTGCCTGCGCGGATGCCAGCTCGACCCGCACCAGCGCCTCCTCGTCCCCGGCGCCCGCGGCCAGCACCTCGTCGAGGAGATCCGCGACCGCCAGCACATTGGCCCGCGCGCTGAACGCGGCGGCCGACAACCGGCCGATCACCTGCTGCACCAGCGGGTCGTGGCGGGGCAGATCGGCGGCGGAATGGGTGTAGCCGCGGCGGCGACCCGCCACCCACTCCCGGGTGTCGCGTTCGGCGCGCTGGGCGATACCCGCCAGCACGGCGAGCTGGAACAGCTGCAGATAAGCGGTCGAATACGTCGGTCCGGCGACCCCGTAGCCGGGACCCAGGATCTGCTCCTCGGCCACCGCGACGCCGGTGAACTCGGTGGTCCCGCTGGCCGTGAGACGCTGCCCGAACCCGTCCCAGTCGTCGTGCTGCCGCACTCCCTCGGCGTCGGCGGCGACCAGCAGGCCCACCCGCTCCCCGTCGCGATCGGCGGCCACCAGGATGTGATCGGCGTACAGCGATCCGGTGCTGTAGTACTTGGTGCCGTCGAGTACCCAGCCCTCGCCCGCACGGGTGAGCCGCGTCGCGTACCGGTCCACCGCGCCCACCCCCGGCTCGGTGATCGCGTTCCCGATCAGCGTGCCCTCCGACACCGCCCGCAACCAGCGGTCTCGGCTCTCCCCCTGCTCGGCCAGCAGCTGATCCTCCACGAAGACGAAATGCACCCGCAGCGCCTGCGGCAGATTGGATTCGGCGGCGGCCAGTTCGATCAGCTGCCGGAACAGCTGCCGGACACTCGCCCCGAACCCACCGTGTTCCACCGGGACCCGCAGCGCGCCGAACCGCGCCTGCCGTAGGCGGCGGACTTCGTCGTAGGCGAGCCGGCGGTCGATCTCGCGTTCGACCGCGCCCGCCGCGATATCGGCGTAGATCGGCGCGAACACCGCGTCGAGATCGGCATCGGTCGCTGGCTGGGAAGCGGTGGAGGTCATCGGCCCACGATCACCGACGCCCCGGGTCACGCTCACCGGTTACACGCACCGCGATCGAAACCCGCCCCCGCCGACCCAAGAATCCCGCTGATCCAAACCGGTGACCCGGCCCGCGGCAGGGGTGAATATCGGAGGTCGGCCCGGCGAGGAGCTCGGCCACCGTCCTGCCCACTGCCGAGCCCCTCGGAGGAGTTCCCCGGATGAGCCTGTCCTTCCACTGGTTCCTGCCCACCTACGGCGATTCGCGCGGCCTGATCGCCGGCGGCCACGGGACGGCCATGTCCGGCGACCGGCCCGCCTCACTGCGCTACCTCAACCAGATCGCGGGCGCGGCCGAGGAGAACGGCTTCGAGGCGGTACTCACCCCCACCGGCGCCTGGTGCGAGGACGCCTGGCTGGCCACCGCCATGCTGGTGGAGACCACCGAGACCTTGAAATTCCTCGTCGCGTTCCGGCCCGGCCTGGTGAGCCCCACCCTCGCCGCCCAGATGGCCGGCACCTTCCAGCGGCATTCGCGCGGCCGATTACTGCTCAATGTGGTGACCGGCGGCGAACCCCACGAACAGCGCGCCTTCGGCGATTTCCTGGACAAGGAACAGCGCTACGAGCGCACCGGCGAATTCCTGCACATCGTGCGCAACCTGTGGGAGTCGCGCGAACCGTTCTCCTTCGAGGGCACACACCTCCAGGTGCAGAACGCCCTGCTCAACAACCACCCCGACCCGCTGCCCCCGATCTTCTTCGGCGGCTCCTCCCCCGCCGCAGGCCCCGTCGCCGCCCAATACACCGACACCTATCTCACCTGGGGTGAACCACTTTTCGCGGTGCGCAAGAAACTCGACTGGATCCGCGGCCTGGCCACCGAGCGAGGCCGCTCCCTCGACTTCGGTATCCGGCTGCACGTGATCACCCGCGACACCTCCGAGGCGGCGTGGGCCGAAGCGGATCGGCTGCTGCAGGGAATCGATCCCGCGGATATCGAACGCGTGCAATCCAATCTCGCCCGCAGTGAATCCGAGGGGCAGCGCCGCATGCTGGAGCTGCACGGCGGCCGGACCGACAAACTCGAGATCGCCCCCAACCTGTGGGCGGGCGTCGGCCTGGTCCGCGGCGGCGCCGGGACCGCGCTGGTGGGGTCGCACGAAGAGGTCGCCGAGCGGCTCATCGAATACTCACGCCTCGGCATCTCCCATTTCATCCTCTCCGGATACCCGCATGTCGAGGAGGCGTACTGGTTCGGCGAGGGCGTCCTGCCGATCCTGGAGAAGAAGGGCCTGTGGCGGCGCGCGGTCGACCGGCCCGTCGCCGCCACCGGAACCCCGTTCGCCACCGCCTCCACCAGCTGAGACACGCCGCGACCCGACCGTCCCGACGTAGCTCACCGTTTTCCGGGTAACCGGGCTACGTTGGGCGGGTGGGTGCAGCGATATCGCTCGGCGAAGTACAGGAAACCCTGCTGATTCCGCTCTACGGCCGCGCACAGGACGCCGGGCGGACCGACAGCATTCTCCGCGACGAGAAAGCCATCGAACTGGTCGCGGCGATCGACTACGACTTCACGAAGTTCCGTGGCCCGTCACTGGCGGGATCGGTGCTACGTGCCTCGATCTTCGACCAGTACGTCCGCGATTTCCTCGCCGAACATCCCGACGGCACCGTCGTCGACCTCGGCTGCGGACTCTCCACCCGATTCGACCGCCTCGACAACGGCACCCTGCGCTGGTTCGACCTCGACCTCCCCGACACCATGGCGCTACGCCGCCGGTTCTTCACCGACAGCGACCGCTACACGATGCTCGAAGGCTCGATCCTGGAGACCGACTGGTTCGACCGGGTCCGCGAACGCGGCGGCCCGATCTTCCTGCTCAGCGAAGCGGTCCTGCTCTACTTCCCCGACGACACCGTCCGGGCCACCCTGCGGCAGATCGCGGCGGCCTTCCCGGGTAGCCGGGTGGCGCTCGACACCGGCGGCAAGGCGATGATGAGAACCCAGGACCGCAACCCGGTTTTCCGGCAGATTCCGGCCCGGATGAAGTGGATCTGCGACGACCCGACCACACTCGCCGACTGCGGTCTGCGACTCCTGGACTCACGCACCTTCGCCAGTCCTCAACCCGCCGTAGCACAGTCGTGGCCACGAAAGTACCGGCTAGGGATGAAGGTCATGCGCGCGGTGTTCCCACCCCCGGTCACCACCTACAAACTCAACC
>NZ_JBSFRU010000121.1:0-16556 GCF_053589395.1 Nocardia sp. NPDC003345 | reverse complement strand
CGGGCATCGCCCGCGCCCGGCTCGGGTGGCATTCGAGTAGCGCACGCACGGCCGCGCGCAGCCGCTCGGGGGTGCGACCCGCTCAGGCGATACCGCTGACCGGCTCCGGGTTGGTCTTGTCCCGCCAGGCGATGGCCTCCCGGACCTGGGTCAGGTCGTAATCCGGGCCGTTGACACCGACGGTGAACAGGGTCGACCCGGCCGACAGATAGGCCGGCGCGGCGTCGGCGCCGGGCCAGGCCACCGACCGTTCGATCTTCTTGGCATCGGTACCGACCCGGGCACAGTGCTCTTCGAGCACCTGGCTCTTGTGGGTGAACACATCGAGTTCGCCGAAGCTGTGCCAGATATCGGCGTACTCGGCCACCAGCCGCAGCGTCTTCTTCTCGCCGCCGCCGCCGATCAGGATCGGAATATCGCGGACCGGCTGCGGATTCAGTTTCGCCAGCCGGCCGGTGATCCGGGGCAGGTACTCCTTCAGCAGATTCAGCCGGCCGCCGGCGGTGCCGAAGTCGTAGCCGTACTCGTCGTAGTCGCGTTCGAACCAGCCCGACCCGATGCCCAGGATCAGCCGGCCGCCGCTGATCTGGTCGACCGTGCGGGCCATATCCGCCAACAGGTCGGGGTTGCGGTAACCGCCACCGGTCACCAGCGCGCCGATCTCCACCCGTTCGGTCTGCTCGGCGAAGGCCCCGAGCATGGTCCAGCATTCGAAGTGCGCGCCGTCGGGGTCGCCGTACAGCGGATAGAAATGATCCCAGTTGAACACGATGTCCACGCCCGCGTCCTCGGCCCGCAACACCGCGTCGCGGATGAGTCCGTAATCGGGGGCGTGCTGGGGCTGGAGTTGGATTCCGATCCGAACCGGTCGGCTCATCTGCTTTGACTCCTCGTCGTCGGGTTGTCTCCCGGAACCGAGGCTACCGGTGCGGGCACCGTACGGCCGGGTGCCGACGGCGGCGGCACCGAACGCCGGGGCGGCGCCGGGCCCGGGTCACGGAATTCCGGTCGTACATGGATTCGGTAACAGATGAATACACCCCGTTTCCGCGACATTTCCGTCGGTAGCATTTCGGGCGGCGCGTCTCGTTCCCACGACCTGCCGCAGGTCGGCGAACACGCACAGAAGGAGGCCTCCCGCTTATGCCTATGTGCCCGACTCGCGACAACGTGAACATCTTCTACAAGGACTGGGGAAGCGGCCGCCCGGTCGTATTCATCCACGGCTGGCCGCTGAACGCGGACGCCTGGGAAGATCAGATGAAGTTCGTCGCCGACCACGGGTACCGGGGCATCGCGCACGACCGCCGCGGCCACGGGCGCTCGGATCAGCCCTGGGAAGGTTACGACTTCGACACCTTCGCCGACGACCTGAACGACCTGCTCACCGCCCTCGACCTCCGCGACGTGACGCTGGTGGCGCACAGCATGGGCGGCGGTGAACTCGCCCGCTACATCGGCCGGCACGGCACCGGACGGGTGCAGTCGGCGGTGCTGCTGTCGGCCATCCCGCCGCTGATGATCCAGAACGAGAACAATCCGGAAGGCGTGCCGGAGAAAGTATTCGACGATATAAAATCCGGCATACTCACCGAACGTTCGCAATTCTGGAAGGACACTTCCGAAGGATTCTTCAGCGCGAACCGATCGGGCACCAAGGCCACCCAGGGAAACCGTGACGCGTTCTGGTTCATGGCCATGCAGGAGAGCATCGAGGCCGGCGTGAAATGCGTCGATGCCTTCGCCTACACCGATTTCACCGACGACCTGAAGAAGTTCGATATCCCCACCCTGGTGGTGCACGGCGACGACGATCAGGTGGTTCCCATCGACGCCACCGGCCGCAAGTCCGCCGAACAGATCGCCGACGCCACCCTGAAGGTCTACGAGGGTGGCTCCCACGGTATCGCCCTGGTCCCCGGTGACAAGGACCGCTTCAACGCCGACCTGCTGGAATTCCTCGACCGCTGAGCGCGGTTGCGCCGCTTACGCGGCGCACGGGTGATACCGCCGGCCCGCGCTCCGGATCAGGTGCGCGGGCCGTGACCACGTGCCCGCTCAGCCGAGCTTCGCGAAGAAGTTCCGGATATCAGCGACGAGCACTTCGGGCACCTCGTGCGCCGCGTAGTGACCCGCCGCGTCGTTGGCGCCGCCCCGGCCCGAGCCGACGTCGTAGGAGTTCCAGCTGACGATATTGCCGTGATCGCGCTCGGCGAACCGGCGGATGGACTGGAAATCGCCCTTGAACATCGCCAGCGCGGTCGGCGTGGTGGTCGGGCCGGTCTGCCGCTGCTCGGCGTGCGCGTCTTCGTAGTAGAACCGGATGGACGAACCGGCGGTGCCGGTGAGCCAGTACAACGCCACATTGCCGATCACGAAGTCCTCGTCCAGATTCTCGCCGAACAACTGCGCGTTCCAGCCGAGCAGCCCGATCGGGGAATCGCTGAGCGCGAAGGCGAGGGTCTGCGGCTGCTGACTGTGCAGGGCGTTGAACGCCATCTTGTTCTCGTGGAACCACTGCAGATGCGCCAGCGCCGCCTGATCCGCCTCGGACAGTCCCTCGAACTCCGACGGGTCTCCCGACGGGAACGAGAACAGCTGGGTCACATGGACTCCCACCACACGGTCGGAATCGATCCGGCCGATCTCGGGCGAGATCATCGAACCGCCGTCGTTGCCGATGGCGCCGTAGCGCGCGTAGCCCAGCCGGCCCATCAGCTCCACCCACGCCGCGGCGGTGCGATCGCGACCCCATCCGGTGCTGCGGGTCGGTCCGGAGAAGCCGAACCCCGGCAGCGAGGGAATGACGACGTGGAAGGCGGGATCGTCCGCCGACTCCGGTTCGGTGAGCGGTGCGATCACGTCGAGATGTTCCAGGATCGAGCCGGGCCAGCCGTGGGTGAGGATCACCGGGAGGGCGTCCGCCCGCGAGGACTCGATATGCAGGAAGTGGATGTCCTCGCCGTCGATTTCGGTGACGAACTGCGGATAGGCGTTCAGCCTCGCCTCCAGCGCCCGCCAGTCGAACCGCTCCAGCCAGTATTCGGCCAGTCCGCGCACCCGGTCGTTCGGAACGCCGTACGAGTCGGCGACACCGCTCAGCTCGTTCGGCCAGATCGCGCGGCGCAGCCGGTCGGCCAGATCGTCCAACCGGGTCTGGGGGACGTCGATGCGGAAGGGGCGGATGTCGCTCACAATGAACTCCTTTTGGAACGGAATGGTTCGTTCTGATTGAAGCTTAACAGAACGGATCATTCCGTTTCAACTGGTAGTGTCGAGCCATGCCGAAGTCATCCGATCGCCCGGAACCCAAGGGCCTGCCCGGCCGGAAGGCGCAGGCCGCCCAGAACGACGGGATCATCCTGGAAGCCGCCCGCGCGGTGTTCCTCGCCGACGCCACCGCGCCGATCGCCGCCGTCGCGGAACGCGCCGGAGTCGGCATCAGCGCGCTGTACCGTCGCTACCCGAGCAAGGAGGTGCTGTTGCGCACCCTCTGCCACGAGGGGTTACAGCGCTACAACGCGGAAGCCGACGCGGCATTGGAAGCAACGGACGGCTGGGAGGGACTGATCGGCTTCCTGCGGCGCGTCGTCGACACCGATGTGCACTCGCTGACCGTGCATCTGGCCGGCACCTTCACCCCCGACGAGTCGATCCGCCCCGAGGTCGCCCATTCGAGCGAGGTCACCGCGGAACTGGTGCGGCGCGCACACGCCGGCGGCCGCCTACGCCCCGACGTCAACGTTCACGACATCGGCCTCGTCCTCGAATCGTGCGCGGCGATCACCCTGCCGGATCCGGAACGAACCACGCAGCTGCGCCGGCGAATCCTCGCACTCCTGGTGGCCGGACTGTCCGCCGACGGCGACCTCCCCGGCCCACCCCCGGCCCCCGACGAATTCGCCTGGCGCTGGCGGCGGCAGTGATCCGCGATCGCGATAACCACCGCGCCGAGACCTGCGGCAACGAGGCTTGTATTCAGGACCAGGCGTGGAGAAGCTCTTCCGGTGCGAGTACTCGCACCCCCTCCACGGTCCCGCCCGCGCGAGCGACCGCCAGCATCGGGGTATCGGCATCCGCGCCCGGCACCTGCGAACGGTGGCCGATGAGAGCCGCCAGATCGCGATGATCGAACGGCTCCTTCTCCAGCCATTTCACCGAACCCACACAGGTGATTCTCTTGGCGATCGGGCCGCGATCGGCGGCGACGATATCGACCTCTGGATTGTTCGTCCGCGTCCAATAACCGCCGATCGTCCCTGTCCCCTCGGGCAGGTACCTATCCGCTGCCCGCCACAACGCTTCCCGGATCACCGGTTCTACTGCCCGGCGCCGCCAGGATGTCCAGCTCGCCCGGATCGATTCGAGTACCCGGTCGCCGCGCCCCCGTTCGATTGCGGGCATGCCGGGACCGAG
Source organism: Nocardia sp. NPDC003345 (assembly GCF_053589395.1). Taxonomy (NCBI): domain Bacteria; kingdom Bacillati; phylum Actinomycetota; class Actinomycetes; order Mycobacteriales; family Nocardiaceae; genus Nocardia; species Nocardia sp. NPDC003345. Next base: position 12,140 of record NZ_JBSFRU010000121.1, on the reverse strand, counting down.
AAAGTACAGCCAGAACCTCAGGTAAGGGTCCTCGATGCGATAGCGAGTGTCCCGGCTCGGCCGCAGTGACAGGGGCCGCTCGGCCGCAACCATGCGCCGCTCGGTGAGAAGACCGAGCGATCGGGTGAGCGAAGTAGGAGGCAGATCCCCGGCCGCGCGGCCGATGAGCCCGAAAGGGTGGATAGATTACGACGCCGGCAGCTCGCCCGAATGGGACCGAGCGCAGCTGCTTCGGCTCGCGAAACAGCTTGGCTACCGCGTGGTGTGGCCAAACGAGAGTTCTGTTCTGCCGGTATCCGAGCAGGCCCGGAATGCCGGGGTCGATGCGGTCATCCTGCCGTCGCCGGATCATCTCGGGCCGGTGGAACTGAACCGGGTGATGGATGTCGCCGATGTCGAAACCGTGCTGCCCCGGCTTTCTTTCGCCAGATGGCACTCTGCGGGGGCTTCGCGGTGATCACCTTCGGCTTGATCGTGGCGGCCGGTATTCCGCTCGGTGTTCTGTTCTGGGCAGTTTTCTGGCCCGAAAGCGGCAGAACCGACGCCGATCCCGGCTACCCGGGGGACCGGGCCGGGGCGGCTGCGGTCCCCGAACGGTCACCGCACCCCGCGCACGGCCTCCATCAGGGTGTCGAGGGAGGAGGCCCCGGAGAGGGCGCCTGGATGGACCGGGCGCAGGCGCTCCACCTCGCAAGGCATCTCCGCTATCGCGTGGTGTAGCCCGAAGAAGAGTCCGTTCTACCGGTATTCGAACAGGCCCGGAATGCCGGAGTCGATGCCGTCATTTTGTGAACCTGATGATCGACCAAGGCATCAGTCGCGAGCACATACTTCCCGGTGGGGCCTCATTGCGCGGGAGAGGGCCGGCCTGGAGCGATGTTTTCCTGGCCGGTGCCCTCCGGCACTTCGCTGGATGCAGGGAACCCGTTCGAGCTGGATTCGCCTGTCAACAGCGGATTACTGGTGAGCGCCGTGAGGCCGACCTCAGCGCGAGCGGTGTTGATGAACTCGTACTGCGCAGCGTAGAGCTCGGCGAATAGCGCGGGATCTACAGCATCCGCGGAGGTCGCAGACCGCGCAGCCGCGATCTGGCGAACGGCTGAGACAACTCTCGACGAAGCGAGTCTGCTCGCATCCGACTCACAAACGAGTCGCATCGACGCCATCGCAGCTTCCAGCCGCTCCTTGTACGGACGTCCTGCTCCGTCGAAGAAAGGCATCAGCTCAGGAACTCGAGGGTGCGGCCGCACCACAATATTCGCAGTTGGTTCGAGCGCAAATGCGACGTACTCGCGGTACGCGGATACGAACTCGGTGTAGGTCGCCAGTCGAATGTCTCGCCACTGCCGGGCATGTTCGCGCTGCCACTGCCGATCTTGATTGCGGATGGTGATCCAACCGCCGACGAGCACGCCTATGAGCGCCGCCGCTGCCGTTACCAACGTACTGATCACGTTCACGGACATCCTTCCCCTCCGACGACTACCGCGCCCCCTGCCTCCGCCCCGGACCCTCACGGGCGCAGCAGCCGCGGCCACAGGATGGAATGTAGACCGTCTGCGGCCGAATGCCCACTGCGGCAGCTGGTGTAGTCCGAGCCGTCAGCGCGGCGTCGTCGGATCGGTATCGCGGCCGGTCCACGAGGTCATGCCGACCGCCACGGCAGGAGCCGGCGAACCGCTTTTCGTCCCGAGGCGATGTGCGGGGGTTGCGACATCGAATAAGTCTCGGACCGGATACACCATCCGAACGCCACCCACCGGTCGTCGTCATCGGTGAGCACATACTCCTCGGCGCCCCCGAGAATGATCGCCTCGACCGCCTCGGCCGCATGGGAGGGCCTGTCCTCGAATTGGATCTCGTAGTCGCCGATGGCTCGGATACACCAGCCCGTTTCGATACGCACCGAGGCGTCGCCCATATCCACCAGGACGATATGTGGATTGGTTCCGCGCGCTTGGGCTTCCGTAGACAAGGAATCGCCTGAGAGCAGCAGGGTGCCGGGATACGAATACGTCTGGATGGTGTAACGCTCGGCGATGGCGTACACCTCCGAGCAAAACATCTCCCATTCCGTCCCACTCACCCCGGCCTCCCAGCCACTCGCAATCTCGCCCCGTCGGCGGGCAACGCGACACACGCGGTCATCAAGGCCGCCGGCACGCTACCCGTGACCGTCCCGATGTTCGTCGCGTACTTTGCCAGCCGCTCGGCCCCACGGTCGATGAAATATTCGGTATTTCATCAGGTTGGACGCGAAGAACACCGATCGGTTCCATAGCTCAGCGAATCACCGTTCCAAGTGCCTGCTGGACTGCTTCACCACCGGCTGAACCGATGCCGGACCGGCCAGTTCTGTCCCAGGGGGGCGAGCCGACCGAAAGCGCTATCTGAAGCCCGACGGTTCGGGGACCAGGCCGGTGCGGCACGGGTCCCCGGGCGGTCACCGCTCGCCGCGGACGGCCTCCATCAGGGTGTCGAGGGACGTGGCCGTCGGAAGATCGAGGGTCCGGGCGGCTACCAAGCGCGCGGCCTCGGGTGACAACCGATGCTCGACGTTGAGGTCGAACTTCTGAGTGAGTTCGGCGTCGGAGAGCGGGTTGGCGGGGCCGCCGCGGTTGTGGTCGATACGGGCTTCGTGCCAGGAGCCGTCGCGGGTGCGCACGCGCAGGACAGCCGGGAACTGGTGCGGGTAGATCTCATCGCAGCGGTCGTCGGCGTGGCTGGTGACCAAGCGGGCGAGTTCCAGGGTGCGTGGGTCCTTCGCCGCCTCGTCGGTGAAATCGGCGTGGCCCACCCCGAGCCCCGACCCGCCGAGGAGGGCCCGGGCCACGGTGAACGGGCCCGAGAAGGCGGCGTGGTAACCCGATTCGGGGGCGGCCTTCGCGGCCGGGGGTTCGGCGATGGTGCGTAGTACCGGTTTCGGCACTCCGACGTCGATCTCGGTGATGTCGGCAGGGTCGAGTCCACCAGCCCGCAGGGCACGGGCGGCGTCGATACCGGCGTGGGTGAAGTGGTTGCAGGGGTAGGGCTTGAAGAAGATGCCCGGGAGTTCCCAGTGCTCACCGAGGCGGTCGACGACCTTGTCCACATCGGCGCGGTCGCCGCAGAAGGCGTGCAGGAAACCGAACCGGCCCTCGATCACCGTGGGCGGGCCGGTGAGCCCGTGCTTGGCGAACTGCGCGGCGGTGACACCGGAGTGCGCGGCCCAGCCGCAGTGCGCGCGTTTGACGGTGCCGCCGGTGCGGTTGGCCTCGAGCAGCCCGGCGCCGAAACTGGCGGCGATACCCATCGCGTCGGCGATACCTTCGGGATCGAGGCCGTAGAGCATCGCCGCGGCAGCGGCCGAGCCGACCGCCCCGCAGATGGAGGTGGCGTGCTGGCCGCGTTCGAAGAATTCGGAATTGCCGAGTTCTTCGTCGTAGCCGCCCATACCGAGACGGACCGCGATCTCGATGCCCATGCCGGCGGCGTCCAGGACGGCGGGTCCGGACGCACCGGTCGCCTCTCCGACGGCCAGCGCGGCCGGGATCACCGACGCCGACGGGTGCAGCACCGACGGGAGGTGGGTGTCGTCGGAATCCATCGAATGCGCGAGGGTCCCGTTGACCAGGGCGGCGGTCGCGGCCGGGAAGCGTTCGCCGGTGCCGATTCCGGTGGCGGCGGGGGCTCCGGCCCATTCCCGCGCGACCGCGGTGACCGCGCGCGCGGACGGCTGGCCGTGGGCGGCGAGGGAGTTGCCGAGTACGTCGAGGACACGGCGCGCCACATCCTTGCGCAGGTCGGCGGACAATCCCTCGGCGCGGACCCGGCCGGCCAGCGCGGCGAGGCGGCCGACGACCGTGCCCTCCAGGTCGTGACGAGTGGTGGCGGCGGTCACGAGGCCACCACCGCGACGGGACGGACGGGCGATCCGGTGCCGCCGACGATGCGCAGCGGCGCCATGACGAAGGTGAATTCGGTGAGGCCGCGTTCGGAGGCGGCCTCCAGATTCAGGTGTTCGATGATGTGGATACCGTTCTCCACCAGCAGGACCCGGTGCACCGGCAGGACGCTGTGCCCCTTACCGGCCGGAATGTGTTCGAAGGCGGTGGTATCCGCGCCGGCCGCCACGATTCCCGCATCGGCCAGCCACTGCCCGGCGCTCACATCGGCGCCCGGAACCCCGTCCTGCTGGCCCAGATAGCGCTGGGCGTCGTCGAAGTGGCGGGCCCAGCCGGTGCGGATGAGCACCACGTCGCCGCGGCGCGGGGTCACCCCGGCGGCGTCGGCGGCAGCGCGCAGATCCTGTTCGGTGATCGCGGTACCGGCCTCGAGGACGTCGACGCCGCGCACCTTGGGCACATCCAGCAGCAGCCCGCGGCGCAGCATGAACGGAATGTTCTCGGCGCCGTGGGAGGAGTGCCGGCCGCCGCGCTGCGCCTCCTCGGCGTCGATATCGCCGTGCAGTTTGCCGCAGTGGCTGACATGGGACAGCGCGTCGACATGGGTGCCGACGTGACCACCGGTCACGATGATCTCGTTGGAGGCCGAACCGCCGTCGGGACGGACCATATCGCCGTGGCGGCGGATGAGGGTCATCCGGAAACCGGGATGGTTGGGCGAACAGGGCATCCCGGTGGTGTACGGATGCCCGAGCTCGACGGTGTCGAGGTCGCCGCCCATCACGGCGTTCAGCAACGCGTCGGGCGACACGGCGACGGATGTTTCGGTCATGCTCTCACTCCTCGTGCTGCGGTGGCCTGCGCCCGGTCCAGGACCACGCGGGCATTCGCGACGACGGCGGGATCGATGAACCTGCCGGATTCGTCGAGCACCGCGGATTCACCGGCCGCCAGTGCGGCGGCGGCGAGATCCACAATCCGCTGGGCGCGGTCCTGGTCTTCCGGTGACGGCGTATAGGCCTGATTGACGATGTCGATCTGATTCGGGTGGATGACGGAACGGCCGAAGAAACCCTGGGCGCGCCCGGCGCGCGAGGTGCGGGCCAGACCTTCCGGGTCGTCGACGGCGGTCCAGACGCTCTGCACCGGGGAAGCCAGCCCGGCGGCGCGGGCGGCGGTGACGAGCCAGCCGCGCGCCCATTCCAGACCACCGGCCTCGGTGCGCATATCGGCGGCCAGATCGGCCTCACCCAGCGCGATTCCGGTGACCCGCGGATGGCAGCGCGCGATCTGCGGCGCCGCGAGCAGCCCGGCGGCGGATTCGATGATGGCGTGGACGGCGCAGCCGAGCCGGTCCGCGGTCGCGGCGACCGCGGCGGGGTCGTCGGCCTTGGGCAAGCGGACCCCGGCCGGCCGGATTCCGCTCGCGGCCAGCGCCGCGGTCTCGTTGTCGAGCCATTCCGTACCGACGGCGTTGAGCCGCAGCCAGATCGGCTTCGCGGCCGGCGCCTGCCGGAGCGCGTCGAGCGCGTTGGCCAGCGCCCGGTCCTTGGCGCCCACGGGGACCGCGTCCTCGAGGTCGATCACCACGGCATCGGCGGCGCTGTCGATCGCCTTGCCGATCCGGTCGTCACGATGACCTGGGACATACAGCCAGCTGCGCGGGGTCACGGGGTGCTCACCGCCGGAATATCGGCCGTGGCGTCGGAGGTGCGATGACCCATGGCCCGCGATACCCGGCGCGCCGCCTCCACGAGCGCGGCCTCGTGCCGATCGCAGGCTTCGGCGGTCATGCGGTAGCTGGGTCCGCAGACCGAGACCGATCCGATCACCGAGCCGTCGGCGCCGAACACCGGCGCGGCCATGGAACCGGCGCCCTCCTGGCGTTCCCCGGTGGACCGGCACACACCGCGTTCGCGCGCTTCGCGCAGCGCCGCGCGCAACCGCGCGGGGTCGACGATGGTGGTGCCGGTCAACCGGGGCAGCGGACGGGACAGGAGGTCGTCCTGTTCCTCCTCGGACAGGTGCGCGGCGATGATGCGCCCCGACGAGCCGCTGTGTAGTTCGAACCGGCGACCCAGTTCGACGGTCATTTTTATCTCCTGCGTACTCTCGACCTGGTCGAGATAAACGCGACCGCCCGGTATGCGACCGGTGACGGTCGCCGTCTCACCCGTGGCGCGTTGCAGGTCCACCAGGGCCTCGCGGGCCGCTCGCCGCAGCGGGGATACGTCCAGGGCGCGCGCGCCCAGGGTCGCGGCCGCCGGACCGAGCAGATATCGCCTGGTCGAGGGCTCGTAGAGCAGGAGTCCGCAGTCGACGAAGGTCGTCAGGATGCGGTGTGCCACCGCCTTCGACATACCGGTCGAGCGGGCGATCTCGGAGACGCCGAGCGCGCTCGAGCGGCGGCCGAACTCGAGCAGCACATCGGCTGCCCGCGCGGCAGCTGTGGTGCCTCCACTGGAGGACTCCATCGTGGCTCCGTTCTGGCGGGGTCATTTCGTTGTCCGGTCAACAACAGCACGGGCGGTCGCCCCGGCGCGACCCGCCGGTTGACGCTCAACAACTGAACAAGTTGTACCGCTTAGCGAAACAATTGTCCAGGCACCTTAGCGGGCTTGATTCGAGTTTCTGCGGCGTTAATCGTTTCTACAGGCACTTGTGCCCAGATTGTCAAACGTGCATAGTGCAGGGGACCACATTCTTGCGTTCCGCTGGACGGAACACGATAGGAGGAAGCGTGGACGGTCCGGATTTCGATCTCGTCATCGCCGGCGCCGGCGGCGGGCTCGTCGCCGCGCTGCGCGCCGCCGAACTCGGCGCGAGCGTGCTCGTGATCGATGCCGACGAGCATTTCCAGCGCGGTAACAACACCTCGATGTGCACCGCGATGATCCCGGCCGCCGGAACTCGCTGGCAGCAGGCCGCCGGGGTATCGGACGATCCGGAACGCTTCCTCGCCGATATCGAGCGCAAAACCGGCGGCACCGCCGATCGGCGCGTCGCCCGCGCCCTGGCCGAGTCGAGCGCGGCCCTGGTCACCTGGCTCGCCGACGCCCAGGAACTCGAGCTGGAACTGGTCACCGATTTCCGCTACCCCGGGCACAGCGCCGACCGCTGCCACACCATCCCAGGCCGGCACGGCTCCAAACTGCTGCGCCACCTCGTGGACCGGGTCCGGGCGCATCCGAATATCGAACTCATCGCCCCGATGAGCCTGCGCGCTGTGCACACCACCGACGGCCGGATCTCCGGGGTGGAGATCGCGACCCCCGACGGAAACGCCGAACAGCTCACCACGCGCGCCGTCCTGCTCGCGACCAACGGCTTCGGCGCCGATACCGATCTCGTCCGCGAATGGATGCCGGAGATCGCCGGCGCGCACTATCACGGCGGTCGGTACAGCCGCGGCGACGCCCTGCGCATCGGCCGTGACCTGGGCGCGGACACCGGCTATCTCGACGCCTACCAGGGGCACGCGGCGCTGTCCGCGCGCAGCCAGACGCTGATCGGCTGGGCCACCGTCGTGCACGGCGGCGTGATCGTCGACGGCACCGGCCGCCGCTTCGCCCCCGAGACCACCGGCTACTCCGAATTCGCGGCCATCCTCGCCGCCCGCCCCGGCGGCACCGGCTGGATCGTGATCGACGAGCACATCGAACAGCTGTGCTCGGTATTCGACGATTTCCGCGCGGTCGCCGAGAGCGGTTCGCTGATCCGCGCCGCGACCGCACGCGGGCTGGCCGAACTCATCGGCGTCCAGCCCGACGCGCTCGAGGACGAACTCGCCGCCGCCCGTCGCGCGGGCGAGGGTTCGGAACCCGACCGCCAGGGCCGCACCGACGAACGCCATCCGCTGTCGGAGCCGTATATCGCGATCGCGATCACCCCGGCCCTGTTCCACACCCAGGGCGGGCTCGTCGTCGACGAACACGCCCGCGTTCTCGCCGCCGGAGCGCCCATTCCGGGGCTCTACGCATCGGGCGGCGCGGCCATCGGTATCTCCGGTCACGGGGCCGGCGGTTACCTCGCCGGCAACGGCCTCGTCACCGCGCTCGGCCTGGCATTCCTCGCCGCCGAACACGTGATGAGTCCCGTCCCCGCCTGACCAGCACATCTATCCAGTTATTCGCCAGGAGAAGACAATGACCAGCTATCTGATCAAGAACGGCACCGTCGTCCGCACCGAGAACGCGGCCCCCGAAGAGGGCGAGACCGCCGATATCCTCATCGTGGACGGCAAGATCGCGGCCATCGGCCCCGATCTGAGCGCCGACGACGCCGAGATCGTCGACGCGACCGGCAAGCTGGTCTTCCCCGGCGTGGTCGACGCGCATCAGCACTGGGGTATCTACAACCCGCTGGCCGAGGACACGCAGACCGAATCCCGCGCCAGCGCCCAGGGCGGCGTGACCACCGCGCTCACCTATATGCGTACCGGGCAGTACTACCTGAACAAGGGCGGCCCGTACGCCGATTTCTTCCCCGAGGTGCTGGACGCCTCGGCGGGCCGCAGCTACATCGACTACGCGTTCCATCTCGCGCCGATGTCGAAGGAACATATCGGCGAGATCCCCGCGCTGGCCGCCGATCAGGGCGTGACCTCGTTCAAGATCTTCATGTTCTACGGCAGCCACGGGCTGCACGGCCGCTCCACCTCGCAGAGCGATTTCCTGATGATCCCGGAGGACGAGCGCTACGACATCGCGCATTTCGAATTCGTCATGCGCGGCGTCCAGAAGGCCCGGGAGCAATTCCCCGAACTGGCCGAGCACATCTCGCTGTCGCTGCACTGTGAGACCGCCGAGATCATGAGCGCCTACACCAAGATCGTCGAGCAGGAGGGCAAGCTCAGCGGCCTCGCCGCCTACAGCGCGTCGCGCCCGCAGCATTCCGAGGGCCTGGCCGTCACCATCGCCTCCTTCCTCGCAGACGAGACCGGCCTGCCGAATATCAACCTGCTGCACCTGAGTTCGGCCAAGGCGCTGAAGGCCGCCATGAAGATGGCCGAGGCGTTCCCGCATGTGAACTTCCGCCGCGAGGTCACCATCGGCCATCTGCTCACCGATATCGACAACGCGAACGGGCTGGGCGCCAAGGTGAATCCGCCCATCCGCCCGCGCGAGGACGTCGAGGCGCTGTGGGAGCACCTGCTCGCCGGCAATATCGACTGGGTCGTCTCCGACCACGCCTGCTGCAAGGACGAGGTGAAGTTCGGCGAGGACCGCGACGATGTGTTCGCCGCGAAGTCCGGGTTCGGCGGCACCGAATACCTGCTGTCCGGACTGGTCACCGAGGGCCGCAAGCGCGGACTGTCGCTGCGCCGGATCGGGCAGCTCATCGCGACCAACCCGGCCGACCGCTACGGCCTGCCCGGTAAGGGCCGGCTGGCCGAGGGCGTCGACGCCGATATCGCGATCGTCGACCCCGACCGCACCTGGACCGTGCGGGCCGCCGATTCCGAATCCACCCAGGAATACACGCCGTTCGAAGGCTTCGAGCTGACCGCCGCGGTCACCGACACCTTCGTGCGCGGCAACCGGGTGCTGGCCGACGGGGTCGTCACCGGCGAGCCCACCGGCCGCTACATCTCGCGTCCGTACTGAGGAGTGCGCAGTTGAACGACGAGTCGCAGCCCACCGGGCCACTCCGGGGAATCAAGGTCCTCGACGCCTCCACCATCCTGGCCGGTCCGCTCACCGCGCAGATCCTGGGTGATTTCGGCGCCGAGGTCATCAAGATCGAGCATCCGCAGAAACCGGACGGGATGCGCGGGCACGGTCTCGAGAAGGACGGTGTCCCGCTGTGGTGGAAGATGGTCAGCCGGAACAAGCAGACCCTCACGCTGAACCTGGGCACACCCGACGGTCAGGCGATCTTCCGTGATCTCGCCGCCGAGGCCGATGTGATCGTGGAGAACTTCCGGCCGGGCACCTTCGAACGCTGGGGCCTGTCCTACGCCGAACTCGCCGAACGCAATCCGGGGCTGATCATGCTGCGGGTCACCGGTTTCGGCCAGCACGGTCCGTACTCGAAACGGCCCGCGTTCGGCACCCTGGTGGAATCGATGAGCGGATTCGCCCATCTCACCGGCCAGCCCGACGGACCGCCCACCCTGCCCGCCTTCGGACTCGCCGATTCCATCGCCGGTGTCGCCGGCTCGTCGGCGATCTCGATGGCGCTGTTCGAGCGGGAACGCAACGGCGGCACGGGCCAGGAGGTCGACCTCGATCTGCTCACCCCGATCATGACCGCTGTCGGCCCCGGAGTGATCTACGCCGACCAGCTCGGCATCGACCAGCAGCGGACGGGCAACCGTTCGCAGAACAACGCCCCGCGCAATCTGTACCGCACCAAGGACGAGCACTGGCTCGCGATCTCCACCAGCGCCCAGGCCATCGCCGAACGCGTGATGCAGATCGTCGGGCATCCCGAGGTGATCGACGAGGACTGGTTCGCCAGCGGCCGCACCCGCGCCGAGCACGCCGACCTCCTCGACGAGTACGTGGGCGGGTGGATCGCCGAACGCACCCGCGACGAGGTGACCGGCGTTTTCGAAGAAGCCGGCGCCGCCGTGGCGCCGGTCTACAAGCCGAGCGATCTGCTCACCGACCCGCAGGTCGTCGCCACCGACATGGTCACCACTGTCGACGACGACGACCTCGGCCCCATGCGCATGCAGAACGTCATGTGGCGCATGACCCGATCCCCCGGTGCGATCCGTCACACCGGTAGACCCGCCGGTGCCGATACCGACAAGGTCCTCACCGGCCTCGGGCGCAGCCCCGAGGACATCGACGACCTGCGGGCCCGCGGGGTCATCTGACCCCGCGATCTGTTTCATCCGAGGAGTACCCTATGAAATCGCGTTGGTGGACAATCGCCATCATTCTGGGCCTGGTGGTGGTGAATTATGTCGATCGCAGTGCGATCTCGTTCGCGGCCACCGATCTGAAGGCCGAATTCGGGATCACTCCCGGGCAATACGGCATCATCAGCTCCGCGTTCTCGATCGGCTATATGCTGTTCGCGCTGCTCTCGGGGCCGCTGGTCGACCGGTACGGTTCCCGCAAGGTGCTCATCGCCGGGATGTTCATCTGGGCCGCGGCCACCGCGCTGACCCCGTTCGCGGGCGGATTCATCGGCCTGATCCTGCTGCGTATCGTCCTCGGAGCCGGTGAGGCCCCGTGCTTCCCGGCCGCGACGCGCGTCGCCAGCCGCTGGCTACCCGTCCACGAACGCGGTAAGGCGCTCGCCCTCATCGGCGGTGTCGCGGTCTCGGGCAGCCTGCTCATCGGCGGTCCGATCCTCACCCAGCTGATCGCGCTGACCGGCTGGAAGGGCATGTTCTGGGTGCTGGCGGTCGCCGGGATCGCCTGGGTCGTACTGGCCTACCCGTTCCTGAAGAACTCCCCGAGCGAAGCGTCCTTCGTCACGAAGGAAGAACTGGACTACATCAAGGCCGGGCAGGCCGACGGTGAGGACAGCGGCCACGAATCGAAGGTCGACTGGGGCGAGATCCTGCGCAACCGCAACCTGTGGCTGGTGGGCCTGGGCTATTTCGCCTGGGGCTTCATGTTCTGGGCGTTCATGTACTGGCTGCCGCAGTACCTGGAACACGAATTCGGACTCTCCATCAAGGAGGTCGGCGGATTCTCGGTGGCGCCGTGGGCGGCCGGTGTGGTCGGCGCGCTGCTCGGCGGCATCCTGGTCGACCGGGTGTACAAGAAGACCCAGAGCATCCGCTCGCGGTTCGTCATCATCGGCGTGGCACTGCTGCTCGCGGGCGCCTCGATCATCCCGATCCTGTTCGTCCCCGGCAATCTCACGGTCGCGCTGATCTGCATCTCGGCCGGTGTCGGCTTCGGTTTCGTCACCGGCGGCATCTGGTGGGTGGCCTCGATCGACGCCGCGCCCACCCAGCCCGGTACCGCGGCCGGTTTCGCCGACGCCTGCTTCGCCCTCTCCGGCATCATCGCGCCGTCGGTGATGGGTTTCATCGTCGGCCGCACCGGCACCTATAACGGCGGGTTCATCGTCATGACGGTGCTGTGCCTGATCGGCGCGGCCGCCATGCTGCTCTTTACCAAGGAACCCGAGCGCGCCGCCCTGGCGACCGGTGAGCCGGAAGGTGAGCTCACACCGGCGAAATGATCCCGCCCGGTGCGTCGATCACGTACCGGCCGATACGGCCGCGCGACCGATGAGGGATCGCGCGGCCACCCGGCTCCGGCGTCGCTCCCGTAAACCCCTCCC
>NZ_JBSFRU010000120.1:0-16595 GCF_053589395.1 Nocardia sp. NPDC003345 | reverse complement strand
GCGCTCGAAGCAAGGCGGCGCAGCCGCGAGTCTCGAGCGCTGACAGCAGACGCTTAGGGGGCCGAACCCCGCGCGGCGAAGCCGCGCCAATAAACACAGAACCTTGGCGAGCAGGGTCACCTTCTCACCTTCGCGAGCAGGGTCACCTTCTCACCTCCGCGGGCAAGGTCACCTTCTCACCTCCGCGAGCCTTCCCACCTTCGCGAGCAAGGTCACCCACCCACCCTTGACGGGCAAGGTCACCCCCTCACCTTCGCGAGCAAAGCCCCCACCTTCACCAGCAAGCTCACCTCCCCACCTTCACCAGCAAGACCACCCACCAACCTCCCACGCAACCTCCCCTCCCCTCCACAGCCAAGGCCGCCTCCCCACCATGACGAGAAGACCACCCACCCACCTCACGCAAGGTCACCCCCTCCCCCCCACCTCCACGTCAGACGAAAACCGACTTGTGAGCTGCCCCCAGCAACCGCACCAGATCCGCACCGTCGGCTTCGTCGAGTGCCGCGAAGGCCGGGGCGATCAGGTCTTCCGTGACCGCTTCGGCGCGCTGCCACGCCGCGCGGACCTCGTCGGTGATCTCTTCGAAGGGTTCCGGCCAGCCGTACAGGCGGGCTTGGCCGGGGCCGTCGTTGAGGGGGGAGCCGGCGATCAGCACCGCCTGCAGCGGGGTGATCCCGGCGGCGCGGACGGCCAGTAGGTGCAGGCCGCCGCGGAGTTCGCGGAGAGTGTAGATCAGCTGTTGCGCCCGGCCGGGGGCGTCTGCGGGCAGCGGCAGGGCCCGCCAGCCGGCGAACAGCGGGACAGCGGACGGGTCGGCCGCGGCCGCGACTTGCTCCAGTAGGGCCGCGAGTCGCTCGATATCGTCGACGCCGGCGAGTTTGCGGCGGCCGAACTCATTGCAGGCGGCCGCGTAGCGCAGCGCTGCTTCGGCGGCGGGGATCGGGACGGATTCCCAGGCGGCGCGGACTGTATGTCCGGGGAAGAAGCCGAAGGCCGCGGTGACGACGTCGGCGTCCACGTCGCCGAGGGCGCCGCCGCGGCCGCGGGTGTAGGGGCCCATGAAGTTGTCCACACCTGTGCCGGTGGCGTAGGCCCGGGCCTCCCTGGAGAACTGGAACCCTCCGCCGAGTTCCTGGATGTATTTGTTCACTACGGCACCGACAGTCACGAGATTCCCTCCGCTGAGACGACTCTCGTCACCCTAGCGCTTTTTTACGCCGTATGGACCCCGGTTCCGGCGCTCTCAGTCGAACGGGGTGCGCACCCGCCCGACCAGTTCGGCGACCGAGTCGAGCACCATGGTCGGCCGGTAGGGGTAGTGCTCGACGGAGGTTTTCGTCGAGATACCCGAGGTCACGAGGATGGTGCGCATACCGGCTTCCATACCCGAGATGACATCGGTGTCCATCCGGTCGCCGATCATCACGCTGCTCTGGGAATGGGCGTCGATGCGGCGTAGCGCCGAACGCATCATCAGCGGGTTCGGTTTACCGATGTAGTAGGGGTCGCGGCCGGTGGCACGGGTGATGAGGGCCGCGACCGAACCGGTCGCGGGCAGGACACCGTCGCGGGACGGGCCGGTGGGGTCGGGGTTGGTGGCGATGAACCGGGCGCCCCGCTCGACCAGGCGGATCGCGGTGGTGATCGCCTCGAACGAATAGGTCCGGGTCTCGCCCAGCACGACATAGTCGGGATCGACCTCGGTCAGCACGTAGCCGATCTCGTGCAGGGCTGTGGTGAGCCCGGATTCACCGACCACATAGGCGGTGCCGCCCGGCCGCTGCTCGTTCAGGAAACTCGCCGTGGCCAGGGCCGAGGTCCAGATCGAATGCTCCGGTATCTCCAGCCCGGTCTGACGCAACCGCGCTTGCAGATCGCGCGGGGTGCGGATGGAATTGTTGGTCAGCACCAGGAACGGGATCGCCTCCGCCCGCAGCTCGGCGAGGAATTCGTCGGCGCCGGGGACCATATGGTCCTCGTGCACCAGCACTCCGTCCATATCGGTGAGGTAGGACAGGATGGGCTCGTCTGTGCTCACACCGTCGATTCTGCGCTTCGCCGCGCACCGGGTGGGTATGCCGCGCCAGGAACACCTCGCCCGGCCCCGCGGTTGTCACATCCGGCGCGCCGGGAACGCACCACCGGCCGGGTGTGGGACTGCGGGTGGGCCGAGTCCGACGGTGCCTATTAGTGTCGGATCCGGGCCGGAAACGGTCCGACCACAAGCGACAGGAGTGGCGCAACATGGGTGAGCTGAAGCTCGGGTACAAGGCGTCGGCGGAACAATTCGGACCCCGTGAACTGGTGGAGCTCGCGGTGCTGGTCGAGCAGCACGGCCTCGACAGCGCGACGGTCAGCGACCATTTCCAGCCGTGGCGGCACAAGGGCGGGCACGCGCCGTTCTCGCTGGCCTGGCTGGCGGCGGCGGGTGAGCGCACCGAGCGCATCATGCTCGGCACCTCGGTGCTCACCCCGACCTTCCGGTACAACCCCGCGGTGATCGCCCAGGCCTTCGCGACTCTGGGTTGCCTGTATCCCGGCCGGGTGATGCTGGGTGTGGGCACCGGTGAGGCGCTCAACGAGATCGCCACCGGGTACGAGGGCGAATGGCCGGAGTTCAAGGAACGGTTCGCCCGGCTGCGGGAATCGGTCGATCTCATGCGGGCGCTGTGGACCGGGGAACGCACCGATTTCGAGGGCACCTACTACAACACGGTCGGCGCTTCCATCTACGACGTGCCCGAGGGCGGTATCCCGGTCTACGTCGCGGCCGGCGGGCCGGTGGTGGCCCGTTATGCCGGGCGCGCGGGCGACGGCTTCATCTGCACCTCGGGCAAGGGGATGGACCTCTACACCGAGAAGCTGATGCCGGCCGTCGCCGAGGGCGCGGAGAAGGCCGGGCGCGAGGTGACCGCCATCGACCGGATGATCGAGATCAAGATCTCCTACGACACCGACC
Organism: Nocardia sp. NPDC003345; assembly: GCF_053589395.1. Lineage (NCBI taxonomy): Bacteria > Bacillati > Actinomycetota > Actinomycetes > Mycobacteriales > Nocardiaceae > Nocardia > Nocardia sp. NPDC003345. The sequence continues at coordinate 13,633 of NZ_JBSFRU010000120.1, read as the reverse complement.
CGGAACTCGCCCTGGAGAACACCCGTTTCTGGGCGCCGCTGTCGCTGACCGCCGAACAGAAGCACAGCATCACCGACCCGATCGAGATGGAGGAAGCGGCCGACGCGCTGCCGATCGAGCAGATCGCCAAGCGCTGGATCGTCGCCAGCGACCCGGACGAGGCGGTGGACCTGGTGAAACCGTATGTCGATGCGGGCCTCAACCACCTGGTGTTCCACGCCCCCGGTCACGACCAGAAGCGCTTCCTGGACCTCTTCCAGCGCGATCTCGCCCCCCGCCTGCGCAAGCTCGGCTAGAGCACAACGGCGACCGTCACACCGACCGGCCGGTGAGCACGCTCATCGGCCGGTCGACCGGTTTTCTCGGCACGCTCCCACTCTTCAGTACTCAGAGGTACTATTGCTGTATAGGATCGCCGAGTGAGTTTTCGACTGGAGATGGTCGATGAAATGCGTGAATGGTTGCATCGACTACGACATGACGACCGAGCTACCGCCATCCTGGTCGGTCAGGCCATTACCGCCCTGCTCGATGAAGGCCCGGCCCTCGGTCGGCCGCTGGTGGACCGAATCCAGGGGTCGCCGCTCCTACACAACCTGAAGGAACTGCGCCCCGGATCTGCCGGGACGAGCGAGATCCGGATCCTTTTCGTCTTCGACCCCGAACGCAACGCGGTTCTGCTCGTCGCCGGCGATAAATCCGGGAGCTGGACGCGCTGGTATCGGGAGGCGATACCGGTGGCCGAATCGCGGTATGCCGAATATCTGGAGAATAGGAAACGCCGATGAGCACTCATTCGTATGACAAAGAGGGCTTCCTGGCCGAGTTTTTTCCTGACGAGAACGACCAGGTCGAAATCGAAACCGGAGCACGACACATGGTTGCGCTCAGTCGCGCTACCCGGCTCATGGAAATGCGCAAGCGGTTGGGGCTGACGCAGGCCGAGATCGCCGAGCGAATGCATGTCCGTCAGGAACGAGTATCCGCCCTCGAACGCGCCGATATCACCGCGAGCGAGTTGCGCACCCTCGCCGCCTATATCGAGGCGCTCGGCGGGCGGATGGAGATCATCGCAGATTTCGGAGGGGAACGGCTCGTCGTCGGCTGACCGAACGCAATTCCCGTGACAGGCTCATCGGCCGGTCGTGCCGTCGATGAGTTCACGCAGGATATCCGCGTGACCGGCGTGGCGGCCGGTTTCTTCGATCATGTGGACCAGTGCCCAGCGCACACTCGGCGCCGATTTGCCCGGCCGCGTGTGCGGGAGCGGCGCGGCGAGTTCGGGGCAGCCGTCGAGCAGCTCGTTCGCTCGCCGCACCGTCTCGCGGTAGCGGGCGACGACATCGGCCACGCTGTCGGTGGGGGACGCCCGGAAGGTCGCCTGCCAGTCGGTCACATTCTCGCCGAGGAATATCGAGCGTTCGACGAATACCAGGTGGGTGAGCAGGCCGAGCAGGTTCGTCCCGGACGGCACGGCGGCGGTACGGACCTGCGGTTCGGGAGCACCGTCCACCTTCCCGGCGATCGAGTCCCGGAGGTAGTCGAGGAAACCGCGCAGGGTCTCGATCTCGCCGTTTCCGGTGCGGGGCGGAGAAGCGTCGCGGCGACGTCGTGAGGTGGCAGGCACGGCAGACTCCTTCAGAGCTGGTAGGGCACGAGATCACGGCCCTACCAGTCTTTCCGCGATACCCCGCTTTGGCACGAATTTTTGCCGGTCCGGCAAATCTACCCGGCCACCGTTACGGAACGAGGACGATCCGGCCGCGGACACCACCTTCGGCCATCCTCCGATAGGCATCGGCGGCCGCGGCGAGCGGCACGACGGCGTGGACGCGGGCCGGCAGTTCCCCCGACGACACCCGTGCCAGCAAAGGGCCCAGGAGCGCGCCGTCGGGCCGGGCGAAGACGACTTCGACGGCGATGCCCCGCTCCTCGGGAAGCCGCGAGGCCGGCTGCACCCCGACGAATCGGCCACCGTCGCGGACCGCGCGCAAGGCGGGCTCCTGCATCGCACCGGCATCGGCGACGGCGTCCCAGCCCGCCCCGGGATCGGTGGCGAACTCGACCCCGAGACCCCGGACGAACGGCTCGTCGGCCGGGCGCGCCAGCCCGGTCACCTGCCACCCGCGGTCCCGGGCGAGTACGGCGACGTACGCGCCCACCGCACCGGCGGCGCCGGTCACCAGCAGCCGCCGGCCATCGCCCGGCGCCGCACCCAGAAGGTCGACGAGCCCGGCGGCCGCAGTGGCGTTGAGCGGTACCGTCGCGGCCGCCACCAGGTCCATACCGTCGGGAACCACGGCGACATTCGCGGCGGGCACCAGGAGTTGCTCGGCATGGGAGCCGTGGTCGCGGTCGAAACCGTCGAGGAATCCGGCCACCCTGGTACCCGGGCGCAGGTCGACGCCGGATCCGGCATCGACGACCGTGCCGGCGAAATCCCAGCCGAGGCCGGTGTATTCGGGCCGATGGACCAGTCCGAGCCGGTGGAAGATGCCTCCGGCCACGCCCAGGTCGACCGGGTTGATCGCCGCGGCGGCGACCTCGACGCGGATCTCCCCGGGCCCCGGTTGGGCCACGGGCGCGTCCACGATCTCGATCGAGTCGGGGCCGGCGGGCACCCGGACCACGGCCCGTCGCGACATCGTTCGATTCACAACCTTCTGCTGCTTCGTGTTCGTCACCGTCTGCTCCTTCGTCGAGGTCGTAGGGGTCTTGCCTTCGGTGTGGTGCAGCACCATCATGGGGATATCTACTTCCCATGAGGAAGTAGGCACCTGGAAGTGTGTAGGTCACCGAGCGGAAGAGATGAGTGATGCCGACCAGAACCGCGTCCCAGCGGCGGGCCGTCGCCAAAGCCGAGTACGACGCTTTTCTCGCGGCCTGCCCCAGCCGCCAACTCCTGGAGCGGATCTCCGATAAGTGGGTCGCCCTGGTGCTCGCCGCGCTGGGCGGCGACGGCCCCCGGCCCGGGGCCGCTTCCACCGGCGAACCGCGGCCCATGCGCTTCTCCGAACTCGCCCGCCGGATCTCGGGCGTCAGTCAGAAGATGTTGACGCAGACGTTGCGCGCACTCGAACGCGACGGGATGGTGACCAGAACCGTGACCCCCACGGTGCCCGTCACCGTCACCTACGAGCTGACCGATCTCGGCCGTTCGCTCCAGGGCGTCATGCGGGAGATCAAGGACTGGGCCGAAGGCCATATGGAGGAGGTCGGCGCCCATCGCGACACCTACGACCGCCGGCAGGGCGAACTCGCGGGCTGATCCGGCGAGATCACCGCGCCGGGTGCGCCCACCCGGCGGTAGCGGTCGACACACTTGTCCGATATGCCGCGTCCGGCGGCCCGGCGCGGCAGTACGCCCGGTTACGCTCTCCCGTATGGCCGAGGTTGCTGCGTCCAGTGTGTACATCGCATCGCCGGAGGGCGATACCGGGAAATCGACAGTGGCGCTCGGTGTGCTGCAGATGTTGTGCGCGACCACCGCGCGGGTGGGGGTGTTCCGGCCCATCACGCGGTCGGCGACCGAACCCGACTACATCCTGGAGTTGCTGCTCGAGCACAGCACCGTGGACCTGGAATACCACCAGGCGGTGGGGGTGAACTACGAGCAGGTGCACGCCGACCCCGACGGGGCGATCTCCGAGATCGTGATGCGATACCACGAGGTCGCCGACCTATGCGATGCCGTGGTGATCGTGGGCAGCGATTACACGGATGTGGCCAGCCCGAGCGAACTCCGGTTCAACGCCCGGATCGCGGTGAACCTCGGGGCGCCGGTGCTGCTGGTGGTCCGTGGCGCGCAGCGTTCGCCCAAGGAGGTGCAGCAACTGGTGGAGCTGTGCACGGCCGAGTTGTCGGCGGAGCATGCGCAGCTCGCGGCGATCGTCGCCAACCGGTGCGCGCCCGACGCCATGGATTCGGTCCGGGACGAGCTCACCGAGTTCGGCGTGCCGTCCTGGAGCCTGCCGGAGGTGCCGCTGCTGATCGCACCCACCATGGCCGAGTTGTGCGCGGCGCTCGGCGGCGAGATCTACAGCGGCGACCCCGAACTCCTGCATCGTGAGGCGCTGGGGGTGATGGTCGGCGGGATGACCGCGGAGCACATCCTGGAGCGGCTCTACGACGGCGCGGTGGTGATCGCGCCGGGCGACCGGTCCGATGTGCTGCTGAGCGTGGTGAACGCGCACGAGGCCGAGAGTTTCCCCTCGCTGGCCGGGATCATCATGAACGGCGGCCTGCTACCGCATCCCGCGGTGGCCCGGCTCATCACCGGACTCAAACCCCGATTACCCATCCTGACCACCGGCCAGGGCACCTACGACACCGCCGGTATCGCGCACCGGACACGGGGCCGGATGTCGGCGGACAACCCGCGCAAGGTCGATACGGCGCTGGCGCTGATGGAAACCCATGTCGACGCCGCCGAGTTCCTGCGACGCCTCGAGGTACCGCTGACCAGCGTGGTGACCCCGCAGATGTTCGAGTACCAGCTCATCGAACGTGCGCGGGCGGATCGCAAGACCATCGTGCTGCCCGAGGGCGACGACGACCGGGTGCTGCGGGCCGCCGGACGGGTGTTGCAGCGCAAGATCGCCGATCTGATCATCCTCGGCGACGAGACCGCCGTCCGGGCGCGGGCCGCGGAACTCGGGGTGGACATCACCGACGCGACGGTCCTGGACCCGCGGACCTCCGACCATATCGACGATTTCGCCCGCGAATACGCCGAGCTGCGCAAACACAAAGGGATCGGGCTGGAGCGGGCGCGCGAAACCGTCACCGACATCTCCTATTTCGGCACCATGATGGTGCATCGCGGGCTCGCCGACGGCATGGTGTCCGGCGCCGCCCACACCACCGCGCACACCATCCGCCCGTCGTTCGAGATCATCAAAACGGTGCCCGGGGTTTCCACGGTGTCGAGCGTTTTCCTGATGTGCCTGGCCGACCGGGTGCTGGCCTACGGTGACTGCGCCGTGGTCCCCGATCCGACCTCGGAGCAGCTGGCCGATATCGCGGTCTCCTCGGCGGCCACGGCGACCCGGTTCGGTATCGATGCCCGGATCGCCATGCTGTCCTATTCCACCGGCGAATCGGGCAGCGGCGCGGATGTCGACAAGGTCCGGGTGGCCACCGGGCTGGTACGCGAACGCGCGCCGGAACTACTGGTGGAGGGACCCATCCAATACGACGCGGCCATCGAGCCGACGGTCGCCGATGCCAAACTTCCCGGGTCCGAGGTGGCGGGCCGGGCCACGGTTTTCATCTTCCCGGACCTCAATACCGGCAACAACACCTATAAGGCGGTGCAGCGCAGCGCGGGGGCCGTCGCGATCGGACCCGTCCTGCAGGGTCTGCGCAAACCGGTCAACGACCTCTCTCGCGGCGCCCTGGTCACCGATATCGTGAACACAGTGGCCATCACCGCCATTCAGGCGCAGCAGCAGTGACCGCGACGCGGTCCGGCGGACAGGAGACTGCGGTGGACAGCAAGCTGGTTCTGGTGGTCAACTCCGGCTCGTCCTCGATCAAATATCAGCTGGTGGCGCCGGTATCGGGTGAGGTCGCGGCGGCCGGGCTGGTACAGCGGATCGGTGAGGAAAGCGGCTCGATCGAGCACACCGACGGCGACCGGACGGTCACCGACGAGGTCCGGGTCGACGATCACACCGCCGGATTACGGCTGGCCTTCGAGAAATTCGCCGAAACCGGCCGGGATCTGGCCGGCGCGGGAGTCACCGCGGTGGGGCACCGCGTGGTGCACGGCGGCGAGATCTTCTACCGGCCGACCCTCGTCGACGACCGGGTGCTGCGCACGATATCCGAGCTGTCGACCCTGGCCCCGCTGCACAATCCCGCCAACGTGCGGGGTATCGAGGCGGTCCGCACACTACTGCCCGGGGTGGCACAGGTGGCGGTATTCGATACCGCCTTCTTCCACGGCCTGCCCGAGGCCGCGCGCACCTACGCCATCGACCGGCAGGTCGCGCAGGCGCACGGAATCCGCCGCTACGGTTTCCACGGCACCTCGCACGAGTACGTCTCGGGACAGGCCGCCGAATTCCTCGGGCGCCCCGCCGATTCGCTGAACCAGATCGTCTTCCATCTCGGCAACGGCGCCTCGGTCTCGGCCCTGCGCGGCGGCCGGCCGGTGGACACCAGTATGGGTTTGACCCCGCTGGAGGGCCTGGTCATGGGCACCCGGTCCGGCGATCTGGATCCGGGGATCATCATCCACCTCATGCGCGCGGCGCATCTGGACATCTCGGGCGTGGACCGGCTGCTCAACCGGGGTTCCGGATTGCGGGGACTGGCGGGGGTGAACGATTTCCGCGAGCTGCGGCGACTCATCGACTCCGGCGATACCGCCGCCCGCACCGCCTACGACGTCTACGTACACCGCATCCGGCACTACCTGGGCGCCTATCTGGTCGAACTGGGCGGTGTGGACGCGATCACCTTCACCGCCGGTGTGGGCGAGAACAATCCGGATATCCGGGCCGATGCCCTGGCCGGGCTGCAACGGTTCGGCATCGCGGTGGATACCGCCCGCAACACCGCGCCGGAGCGCATCGCCCGGCGGATCTCCCCGCCGGACGCCGCCGTCGAGGTCCTGGTGATTCCGACCAACGAGGAACTCGCGATCGCGCGGGCGGCCCTCGCCGTCACCGAGGCAGGTGGCGACGGTCAGTAGCAGGTGAGGGGCTGTAGCGCATCCGGCGCCTGCGGCCCGAGGCTCGCGTAGGCGGAGGCGATCCCCGTCACCGCCCGCCGCAGTTCGGGTTCCGAGGTCGTATAGGGCAGGCGCAGGAACCGCTCGAACGCACCCTGCACACCGAACCGGGGGCCGGCGGCCAGCAGGACGCCGTGATTGGGGGCGGTGGCGGCCAGTGCCGATGCCACCGGCGCGGGGAGCTGCGCCCACACCGACATACCGCCGACACCGGGCAGCACCTGCCAGCCCGGCAGTTCCTCCGCCATCGACCCCAGCAGCGCCGCCCGCTGATCCCGCAGCAATGCGCGGCGGCGGCGCAGGATCGGCCCGGAATTCTCCAGCAGATGCACCGCCGCCAGCTGATCCATCACCGGGGTGCCCATATCGACGGTGGCGCGTGAGGTCAGCAGCCTGGTGATCAGCGATTCCGAGGTCCGGATCCAGCCGACCCGCAACCCGCCCCAGAAGGATTTCGAGGCCGAGCCGATCGTGATGACCTCGGAGCCCTTCGCGAAAGCGGCGACCGGCGCCGGAGGTACGGCGTCGTCGAGCGACAGGTCGACCATCGATTCGTCGATGATCAGGGTCATCCGGGTTTCCCGGGCGATGGCGGCGAGTTCGGCGCGGGCGGGCTCGTCCATCAGGAAACCGGTGGGATTGTTGTGGTCGGGCACCAGATAGGCCAGCGCCGCGGCGGTCTGGCGCGCGGCGCTGCGGATTCCGTCGAGGTCCCAGGCCGCGTGCGGGGCCTCCGGCCGCAGGGGTACCGGGATCGGGCGGGCGCCGACATCGCGGATCGCCTCGATCGCGTTGGGATAGGTGGGGTGGTCGATGAGTACCCGCGAGGTCGGCGCGGCGAGCACGTTCACCAGCAGCCGCAGACCGTGCTGGGCGCCGAGGGTCACCAGGATCTGATCGGCGGTGGTCGGCAGCCCGCGTTCGGTGTAGCGGCGGGCCAGCGCCTCCCGCAGCGGCCCGATTCCCACCGGGTCCATACCGTGGGTGCCCAGGTAGGAGGAGATGCCCTGAAGCGCCACGGCATAGGCGTCCTCCATTTCGGGCGGCGCGGTCATGGCCGCGTAGGTCAGGTCCACGGCGGGCCGGTCGCCGGTGGACATGGTGGCCAGGATGCCGCGTGCGACCCGGCGGCCGTCGTGCGCGATGGACGGCGGCAGGGCGACGGTACTGCGCGACCCCTGCCGGGTGATCAGATAGCCGTGCTCACGCAGCAGCGAATAGGTGGAGGTCACCGTGGTGCGGCTGACCCCGAGCGTCGCGGCGAGGTCGCGTTCGCTGGGCAGGGCCACCCCGAGTGGCGCCCGGCCGTCGTGGATGAGCAGCCGGATCCCCTCCGCCAGCGCCAGATAGGCGGGGCGTGCGGTCTTGCGGGTGGTTTCCGCGGATCCCGGGTCGGCGCTGCGCCAGTGCCCGAGATCGCGAGCGAGACCCGACGCGCCGATCACTCGTGTTGCCATAAGGTCCAGTATCGACCGATTGGCTCTTTATCGGCAAGTCCAGTGAGCGGATGCTGGAAACATGACACTCTTGGTGACGCTCGTGGGAGTGGGAACTTTCGTCTTCTTCGCCTACCAGTACCTCGTGACCGAATCACGGATACCCGAACTGCTGGAACGGTACCGGCCGCTCGGTTCGGTCACGGATGATTCGCTAACCCGGTACGACACCGAACGCGAGTTCCGGGACCTGGACGCCGTCCGCGCGCACCGGGAGCCGGGACCGAACCCATTCCGTGCCGGCTGAGTCCGGGCACGACCTTCAGACCATCAATCGACCAGTCCAGTTACAAAACTGGACTGGTCTTCACTCAGTCCAGGGGATGCTGCCGGTAGAACTCACACGCGTCACCGGAGAGCAGACCGTCGTCGCAGGCGAAATAGGTCTGGATACAAGAGTTGCTGTCGCAGCCGAGCTGCACGAGCTGATCACGGACGCGAAGACTCCGTTCCTGGGGTGTCTCGGTGGGCGGCGCGGCGGCCGCGGACACCGGCGCCGCGGAGGTCGTGGCCGTACCGGCCCCGCTGTCGGCACAGGCGGCGAAGAGCATGGTCCCGGCACACAGCGCCGTGACGGCGGCGAATCGGGCGGCGGATCTCGTGGTCATACGCACCTCCACTTCCCCCGGGTGTTCGACGAGCGGCCAGCCTAACCGACACCCGGCCGGGCCGGAACCGGTCGAGAAACCCGAATCGGACCGACCGGACGGACCGGACGGACTCGATGGTCGATAACCGCTGGTAGCCCGGCCGATGACCCATATGCGCCGACTACCGGGCCGGCCACGGACAGTGCGAAAGCCACCACGGCTCAGAATTCGCCCACTTCGCAGGCGAGACCGTCACCGTCCGCGTCGAGTTGCGGCGAATACCCCGGCTGCCCGCCGTAGAGCGGGGTATCGGTCTCCCGCCGGGCGTGACCACAGCTGATGTAGTACGGGTACCCCTCCTCATCGGGTTGCGTCTGCGCGCGATCGGCCGGGAGCGGATGGGAATCGTCGATCGTATTCGACGACCGCGGCGGGTCCGCCGCAGCCGGGGCGGCGGCCAGGAAGGTCAGGGCGCAACAGGCGGCGAGCAGACGACCGGCGGTTCTTCGAGAACTCATGCTGGAATCCTTGGAACGAAGGGATACCTCCATCCTCGCCCGGACTCCGCGAAAGTGAAAGACCCACGGTTCGGGACGAGCGCCGGACACGCCCGCCCCCAGCCGATTACGGCGTGGCCGCCGGTGGATCGCACACCTTCCAGCCGCTTTCGGTCTCCTGCAGGTCGAAGGTCCGGGTGGTCTGTTCCGGATCCGCCTCGGTCTGCACGCTGACCTGCGCGAGCGCCGTCCGGTCGGTGATCTGGACGGCATCGACACCGGTCACCTCGGGGATCGTGCCTCCGGTGACGGCCTGCTGGTGCACACCCGCGAACTGCTCCTCGGACAGCCCCTGGTAGTACTCGTGCAAACCACCGCAGGTCGCGGCCCGCAGGCCGGCGAGGTCGCCGGATTCCAGTGCACCGGTGTAACTGCCTATCGCGGCGCGGATCCGGCCCTGCGGGGAATCGTCCTCGGACCCCACACCCACCGTCACCGCGATCAACGCGATCACCAGGGCCACCGCGGCACCCGCGGCGATCAGCCACTTCTTGTTCGCACCCGGCCCCGCCGGCGGGGCCGGTGGTGCGGGCGCGACCCGCTGCGGCGCGGCGATCTGCGGCGGCGCCGAATAGGGCGCCGCGACCCGCTGTTCGGCGACGGTCTGCTTGTTGTCGGCGGGCGACGGCGCCGACCCCGGGCGCTGCGGGCCCGCCTGCGGCCGGCCGCCGCCCTGCCGCGGCACGGGCGGCGGCCCCCCGGGCCGCTGCGGCGCCGGCTGCTCCGGACGACCCGGGTTCGCAGGCCCCGGACGTTTCGGTCCGGGCTGCGAACGCGGAGTGGCCGGCGGTTTCGACAGCGGAGGTGCCCCCGAGCCCACCCGGTCGGTCCGCGCCGGGCCCTGAGGTCCGCCGGGGCCCTGCTTCGGCCGGCCGGCCTGACGCACCTGATTCATATCGATGCGCTCGGTGGCATCGGCGTCGGGACGCTGCACCGGCATCGCGACGGTCTTCGCGTCGGGGGCCTGGGGGTCCGCGGGTTTCTCGGGCGGCGGCGCGCCGCCGGGACGTTTCGAGCGGGGGATCACGACGGTTTTCGCGTCGGTGTCCTCGGTGGACTCCGGCTCCGCCGCGGGAACGTCGTCCGCCGCACCGGCGGTGGGTTCTCCGGAATCGCCGCTGCTCGCGGTCCGGTCATCGCGATTCGCGGCCGCACCGGCCGCACCGCTCTCCTTCGTCGAGCCCGCCTGGGTATCGCTCCCCGCGGACGCGGACGCGGTGGTGTCGTCCGCTCGCACGTCATCGGCCGCCCGCGTCTCGGTGTCCGCGGCGGTGCCGTCCTGCTCGGACTCTGTCACCTGTGCACCATCACCCCCGGCGGCGTCGCTGTCCACGACAGCGGCGGGCGTGTCGTCCGCATCCCGCGAGGTAGGGCCTTCGGCTTCCGGTTCCGCCGTGGTCCCCGGGTTCGCGGCCGCCGAATCCTCGACCTCCGCTGCCGGAGCCTCCGCCTGGTCGGCCTCCGCTTCCGCAGCGTCCGCCTGGTCGGCCTCCGCTTCCGCAGCGTCCGCCTGGTCGGCTTCCGCTTCCGCAGCGTCCGTCTGCTCGGCCTCCGCTTCCGCAGCCTCGGTCTGCTCGGTCTCCGCTTCCGCAGCCTCGGTCTGCCCGGCCTCCGCTTCCGCAACCGCTGCCTGCTCGACGACCGGATCCGCGGCCCCGGACTCCTCGGCTGCCGCGCCCTCGGTCACGGGCTCCTCGGCCCCCGAATCCGCGACCACAGCCCCCTCGGCTGCCGAATTCTCGCCGGCGGTCTCCTCCGCGGCCGAATCCTCGGCCACGGGCTTCTCCGCTCCCGGTTTCTCGGACGCGGTCTCCTCGGCCACGGGCCGATCGGACACGGTCTCCTCGGCCCGGACATCCGATCCGGCGCCGGTATCCGCCGAATCATCCGCAGCGGCATCCGACCCCTCCGAAGCCGACTCGTCGTCGGATGCCGCGGCGCCCGTCCCCCCGGTGCCCGAGGTGGGAATGGCCTCCGTTTCCGCGTCGTCACCGGCCGCCGACTCCCGATCGTCCGCGCCCGACGATGCCCGGGGAATGGCCTCCGTTTTCGCGTCGGCCGCCCCCGACGACTGCGTTCCGGTATCCGGCGACGTTGCCTCGGCGGCGGAATCCGCTCCTGAATCGTGGTCCGCGGACGAGCCGGAACCTGACTCCGAACGCGTCGGTTTCTTGTCGTCGGTCGGGTGCGACACCTATACCCCTCGTAACTGGCAAACAGAATGTGATGTAGAAGGCCAGCCTATCGAGCAATCCCCGGGGCCGTGCACAATGAAGCCCATGACCTCGTTCGGTGATCTGCTCGGCCCGCAACCCGTCCTCCTCCCAGAGCTCCACGCGGCACAGGACGCGCTGGACGCGGGCACCGATCCGGTCCGGGTGGCCGCCGACAACCCGGCCGCCTCGATCGCCTGGGCCGCCCTGGCCGAGGCCGCCCTCGACCGGGCCGCCGCAGCCGGCGAGCCCGTCAACCACGACGTCGTGGCCGCCTACGCGTTCGCCCGCACCGGCTATCACCGCGGACTGGATCTGCTGCGCCGCAACGGCTGGAAGGGGTTCGGCCCGGTCCCGTGGGAGCACGAACCCAACCAGGGCTTCCTGCGCAGTGTCGGCGCCCTGGCCCGGGCGGCCCAAGCGGTCGGTGAATCCGACGAATACGCCCGCTGCCTGGATCTGCTCGAGGACTGCGATCCCCGTGCCGCCGGGGAACTCGGTCTGGGCTGAACGACCCCGCGGCATTGATCCACCAGAACTCACCGGTGGCCCGGGCCAAGACCAGGGGCGCCGACCGGATGCGGCGATCCTGGAAGCGATTGCGCCTGTCCGCGCTGCCCATCGTGCAGTGTTCGCTGGCCGCGGCCCTGGCCTGGTTCCTGGCCAAGGATGTGGTCGGGCACCCGCTGCCGTTCTTCGCACCCACCGCCGCCGTGGTGTCGATCGGCACCGCGTTCGGAGCGCGGCTGCGGCGGTCGCTGGAACTGGTCGTGGGGGTCGCGGTCGGAATCGGCGTCGGTGATCTGTTCATCTCACAGGTCGGCACCGGAGTCTGGCAGATCGCCCTCGTCGTGGCGGTGGCCATGGCGCTGGCGGTATTCCTCGACGGCGGCCCGATCATCGGTATCCAGGCCTCCGGTTCGGCGGTACTGGTCGCGACGCTGATGCCGCCCGATACCGGCGCCGGACTCTCGCGCATGGTCGACGCGCTGATCGGCGGGCTGGTCGGAGTGGTCGTCGTCGCGGCGCTCCCGCTGCACCCGGTACGCCGCGCCCGCGAACACGCCGCCGCCGTGCTGGGCGTGATGGCCAAATCGCTCGACGACTGCGCCCACGGGCTCCTGGAACAGGACCCCGCCAAAATCCACGACGCCCTCACCGCGGTACGCGCCACACAACCGCAACTGGATTCGCTGCGCAAAACCCTGGAGGGTGGCCGCGAGGTCAGCCGGATCTCCCCGCTGTACTGGAACTCCCGCAGCCGGCTGGAACGGCTACGCGCCGCCGCCGACCCGCTGGACAACGCCGTCCGCAACACCCGGGTACTACTGCGCCGCTCACTGACACTGGTCCGCGACGACGAAATCCTGCACCCCGGACTGATCGAAGAAGTGGAACGACTGTCCACCGCCGTGGACGTGGTGCGGCGGATGGTGCTCGCCGACCCCGGCGAACAACCCGACCGCGCGGAAGCCGCCCGCGTCCTGCGCTCGGTCGCCAAACAGGCGGATCCCGATCTCGTCTCGGGAGCGGGACTCTCCGCACACGTGGTCTTCGCGCAGGTCCGCTCCACCCTCATCGACCTCATGCAGGTATGCGGGGTGCAGCGGGTCTCGGCACTGGCGCTGCTGCCGCCGACGGTACCCAACCCCTATGTCATGCCCCAGAATTGACGTTCCGCCGCCGCGACGACACCCGTTCGGACTCGGATTCGTCTCGACTGGCCCACTACCCGTGCCGCCGAATCCGGGCTCCACTAATGTGAAATAAGACCGAACCGGTTCCACCGGTCCGGTCGGGACCCCACCCGTGCGCCGCGTCGCCGACGGCAGCGGTGCCTACAGCGCCGAATCCGTTTCGGATACCCGGACGCCGGCCCGGGCGGGGAATCCGGGCCCGTCCGGCCGGCGCCGCGCCGGACGGGCCCTCTCGGAAATGTTGGAGCGGCTCCGCCGCTCGAGGGTTCGGCCCCCTGAGCGTCTGCTGTCAGCGCTCGAGACTTGTGGCTTCGCCACATGCGCTTCGAGCGCTGACAGCA
>NZ_JBSFRU010000119.1:0-16621 GCF_053589395.1 Nocardia sp. NPDC003345 | reverse complement strand
GACGATGAGGAGAGTGCCGGTCGTCGAGACGATGAGGAGAGTGCCGGTCGTCGAGACGATGAAGAGAGTGCCGGTCGTCGAGACGATGAAGAGGGTGCGGGTCGTCGGGACGATGAAGAGGGTGCGGGTCGTCGAGACGATGAAGAGCGGGAACCCGCTCGGCGCGCACCGCCGGAATCCGGAACGGATCCCGGTCGCGACAGGCCCGACGACGGCGACCCCACCTATCGTGACTCCGACGGCAGACTGCATCATCGGGACGATCCGCCCGGTACGTGGCGGGACAGCGATTTCCGGCTCCGTGATCAGCACGGCTGGGTGCCCGATCCGCTCGCCGAGGGCAGTGGATACCAGTATCGGGCGCAGCCCGGCGAATCCACGCCGTACCGGCCGGCCGATCCCGATGCCGCCGCCGACCTCGCCGCGGTGTCGGCCGAGCGGATGGCGCTGCAGGCCGAACGCGACCGGGTCGCCGCGGACCTCCAGGCGCTGGCGGTCGAGGTGGGCCTCGTCGCCCGGATCGATCTGGCCGATCTGCGGTATCTGACGCCGAACAAGATCCTCGACGAGATCGCCCACGAAGAGCAGCAGATACAACACGACGAGGGGCTCAGCGACAGCGAGCGGTCCGAGCGTCTGGCCTTGATCGACGATCTGCACCAGCGCGCCGAAGAGTACCGGGATCTGGTCCGCCAGGAGGTCGTCACCTCGCAGCGCCTCGGCGAGATCGGCGGTCTCGCCTACGCACTCGATCCGGAGCTGCATCCCGGAGCCGTCCAGCTCACACCGTTCGAGGGCGGGAGCACCGCGGCCAACGTCGTCGATGTGGCGGTTCTGATACCCGGGCGACCGCCGAAGCTGCTGGTGGTGGAGGCCAAAGGTGTCGGTTCCACGCTGGGCGGATCGAGACTGGCCGACGCGCAACAGGGTGCCCCCGAATATCTGCGGCGCACCCTCGCCATGGACCGGAACCTCGCCACTGTGCTCACCGAGAGCCCCGAGCAGATGCGGGCCCGCGGGGTGGATCCGGACAGCGAAGAGGGCCGGGCGCTGCGCGATGCCCGCGACGACCTGCTGGCGGCCCACCTCGACGGCACGTTGCAGATCGAATACCACCAGGTGCGGACCGCGGTCGACGGCGATATCACGGTGCGCCGGTTCGATCTCACCCGAGACGGCGAGCCGGTCCGCATCGACATCATCGGCGGCGTCGACAACCTGGATGCCGACGGGGTTCTCGGTGACGACGAAGGTCGCGGCCGCGTCGACTATCGGTATCGGGCACAGCCCGGCGCGGAGCAGCCCTACCTGGCGACCGATCCGGCGATCGCCCGGCAGATGGCCGAAGCCGTTGTCCAGCGGGCCGAACAGCGGGCCGAGCACGCCCGGCTCGACGCAGCCCGTGCGCGGCTGGCCGCGGAGCTCGCCGACTTCGCACAGCGCGATCTCACCGATCTCCGCTACCGCAAACCGGAGGTCGCGGCGGAGGAGATCGCGCGGCAGGAGCACCGGGTCCGCCGGGATCCCGCGCTGAATGAAACCCGGCGGGCGCAGCGGCTGGCGATACTCGACGAACTGCGCGAGCACGCCCGGCAGTTCCATGATCTGCGGCTGCGGGAAGTCGCCACCTCACAGCATCTCGGTGAGCTGGGCGGGTTGGCCTACGCGTTGGATCCGGAGCTGCACCCCGGCGTCGTGCAGCTCACTCCGCTGGAAGGCGACAGCACCGCGAGCAATGTCGTGGATATCGCGGCCCTGATTCCGGGGTCCGGCAACACGCCGCCGAAATTGCTAGTGGTCGAGGCCAAGGGTGGCGGATCACCGCTCGGTGGTTCGAGAAGAGTCGACGCGCAACAGGGGTCTCCCGAATATCTCCGGCGGACCTTGGCGATCGACAGCAACCTCGCCCGGCTGCTCGGGGAGACACCCGCTCAACTGCGTTCCCGGGGAATCGATCCGGACAGCGACACCGGTCGCGCGCTGCTCCGTGCCCGGGACGAATTGCTCGCCGCCCATCGGGACGGAACGCTGCAGGTCGAGTACGTGGTGGTACGGACCGTCGCCGAGGGTGAGACCACCGTCCGGCGGTTCGATCTGGAGCGGAACGGGCGGCCGGTGTCGTTCGACGTCATCGGTGGTATCGACAGATCCCTCGAGAACGGTGGTGACGAAGGCCGGGTGCCCGGTGCGCGAGATGATCGCCCGCCCTCGACCGCGGCCGACACTCGGCCGTTGCCCACCGTCGGTGACACACAACCCATACCGCGCACCGAGGACACGCAGCCGCTCCCGAACGTGGCCGGTGACCCACCTCCACCGGCCGGCGGAACCGGCCGCGTGTCGGATACCGAACTGCTCGGCGCACCCGACGACGATGCCTGGTCGGGCCTGCCCGCGGACGAGGTCGGTGCGCGGTTGCGGGACGAACTGCGCGCGATCACCGGCAACCCTCGCTTCGAGGTCTTCGGGTTCGACCGGCCGGAGGTACATCCGGAGGTGGCACGCGAATACGCCCGGGCGCTGGTCGATATGTTCGCCGCGCACCCGCCGGCGCGGCTGAACGCGGTGGGTTTCCGTGGCGGCATGCCGGAGGGCGTATTCGGCCACACCCGGTGGATGCTCGACGGCGGTGTCCGGCGCGCCGACGTGATCGAGTTCAACGCCGATATGGCCCGTGATCCCGCGCAGGTACGCCGCGCCACCGACTACAACGCCGGCACCGGATGGTTCCCCGACTCCGTACGGCACCGGCCCGCGTACGCGCGGGCGGTGCACGAATTCGGCCATGTCCTCGATGCCGCCGGCGATCACGCCTCGCGCCGTGAGCTCAACGGTCACCTACTGCGGGAGTTCTTCCGGCGCCATCCGGACGCCACCAGCATCGAAGACTATTTCAGCTGGTTGCGGGAATCGCTCAGCGGCTACAGCTTCCATCCCCGGAGCCCGCATCTCAACCCCGCCGAGGCGCTGGCGGAAGCCTTCCTCGCCGTGACGATGAGCCGGCTCGACCCGGACGGGTTCGCACCGCCGGCTCCCGGCAACGCGGTACGGATCGTCTACGACCTCCTGGTCCGGTCGGCCGACGAGCCTCCGCGAAGCTCCTTCGGTTGGTTCGATACTCCCGAACTGGGCACGCCGGGCCCGGCGACCCAGGGACCCGGACCACCCGACCGCACGGGGACCGACGCCGGCCGGGACGGCGACGCGGACCCGGAGGACGGCGACGGCACGAACCGGCCCGAGTCCACGCCGGACCCGGTCGCCCTGGATCTGACGCGGTCGCCGGCCGGCCGGCTCGACGGCTGGCAGTTCTCCCACGATCCGGCGGCCGCGCAGGTCCGGGAAGTTCTCACGCGCAGCGAGATCGGCCGGCACGCGCTCCAGGTGCTGCGGGAGGCGGGGGCGACCGTCCGGTTCGAGGAACCGGGCACCGACTCGGGTCGTGCGGACGAATTCAACGGCCGGACGATGGAGGTGTTCATCGGATCCGGCGGGCGTGGCGAACTCGGGCAGGCGGCGGCGGTGATCCGCGCGGCGACGTTGGCCGAGGCCGTTGTGCAGGGCCGGGTGGAGGTGACACCCTCCAGGATCCGGGAGCTGTCCGAAACCGAGCACGCGGCCGCCTGGGCTCGGGTCGAGGGTGAAGCGCTGGGACGGCAGGCGCGGTTCCAGCGGGATATGGGCCGGGACGGGTACGAACTCTCCGCCCCCGGCCTGTCCGATCCGCTCGATGCCGAATACCGGCGTCTGCTCGACGATGCGTACCTCGACGCCTACGATGCCGCGGTCCGGTATGCCACCGAGGGCGTGCCCTACGATTCCGGCGCCGTTCCGGTGGACACCCGGGCAGCCGAAGTAGACCGTCTCGCCGGGATCCGGGACGAGATCGCCGCGATCCGGGACACCGCTGTCGCCGACCGCGATGCCCTCATGGGGGCGCTGGGCGTCGATCCCCGGGACGTGGCCACTCCGGCGGACACGGACCGGACGGTCGACAGGCTTCTCCACCGGACGATGCGAGCCGACCGGATCGCCGAGCACGCCGAACGTGTGGAAGCGCTGCAGGCCGCGGTAGACCTGGTCTCCGGCCTGGACGACCGGTTGCACCGGGCGGACATGGAGGTCACGGCCGCCGGTGGACCGGACGGACTGCCCCGGCGCCTGGATCCGGGCGCGGACGCCGAACTGCTGCACCGGTTCGCGGTCGCCGAGGCGGTGTCCCGACTGATGCTGCACCCGTTGTTCGAGTCCCCGCGAACCCCGGACTCCGCCGCGGGCCGGCCGGACGTGGACGCTCAGCGGCCGGCGCGGCCGGCGGATCCGGACGAGTACGTACCCTCGTCGCTGACCGCGGCGCGCGAGGTCGAGAGGCTGGTCCGGGCGCAGGCGGACCGGGCTCGCGAACTGGGTCGTATCGAAACGGCCCAGGCCGCGGTCGCCTCCGATCTCCGCCTGCTCAGCGGGCTGACGGGCGAGCACACCCGAGTGGCGGCGGAACGCGACCACCTGCTCGAGCAGATCCGGACCGTGGTCGTCCGGGACACCGTCGCCGCCACCCAGCGCACCGACGGCGCGGCACCGGAGCGGATTCGGATCCATATCGACGAATCCGGAGTGGTGTCGGTCGGGCGCGACCACGGCACCGACCGGCCGGCGTCCCGTCCGGATACACCCACGCCGTCGCGCGCCGGCACCGACCCGGACGGAACCGAACTGTCGCGAGCCGTGGACGAGACCACGAAGAAGGCATTCGACGAGCTGCACGAAGCCGCACGGCGAACGGGAAGCATGGGCACCGCGGGCTGGGTGAAACGAACCCTCGATCAGCACCGTGTCGAGATCGTCCTCGGAGCCGGGCCGGAGACCGCCGTGCACCGGACCCCGGGGTCCCGCGCCCGCTTCGGTACCGGAGCCGGATACGACCCGGTGACCCGCACTCTCACCCTGCATCCCGGTGACAATCCCGCCGAGCATGCGCGCCAACTCGTGTATGCCGCGCGGATGGCCGATCAGTTCGCGGATGCCGACCCCGCGGCCGAACGGCTGAACCTGTCTCGCGACGAATACAGCGCCCTGATGCTCGACCGCGTCGCGGAAGCCCACGCGCTGGCCTTCCGGGACCTGATCGGCCTCCGGGCCCAGCCGCCGAAACCGGCTCCCGACGATCCACTGGCCCGGATCTACGCCGACGCGTTCGTCGACGGATACCGGACCGCCGAATCCGCCTACGGATCCCGCAGAACGCTCGGCGGTGAACGCGGCTGGTTCTACTCCGCCGGTCACCGGGCCGGATTCCGCGCCGTGCGGGCGCATTTGGACGCTCAGGGACCGTTGGTCGGCGAGGTCCCACTGGGAGCACATTTCGCCGGGGTCTGGGATCGCGCGCACGGGATATCCACGGCCGACGGCGCCGAACCCCCGACCCCGCGCCGGATTCCGGAGGACACCGCGGCGGACCGGTCGCATCGGGCCCGAGGTCTCGCCGATGAGGTCGAAGGTCTGCGGATCCTGCGCGATCTCGGCCGGTACGTACCGGAGGGACCGGCCGAAACCGCCTTCCAGAAGGCCTACGACAAGGAACTCGCCCGCGCTCAGCGGCGCACCGGCGCCCAGGAATCGCCGGAGCAGGCGGCACGGCGCGCCGGAGTCGAGGCGCTGGAGCGTTACCTGCGCAGAACCGGCCTCGAAGACGCCGAGATCGCCCAGGATGTGGTGCGCGCCATCACCGAGGGCGGCGGAGTGCCATGGGGACACCCGAAAGAGGTCTTCGGCCGGCACGAAGCCGGACCGGCGGAGCGGGCGCGGAACTCGGGCGCGGAGCCCGGCCCGGATATGCCGCGGCGGGCGGTCGACCGGGAACTGGACCGCTTCGCACAGCCTGCGCGGATGGGCGACCGTCCCGAGCGGCTCACCGACCGGGTCCTGCGAGTGCTCGATCCACATCCGCGTCTGGTGATCTACGCCCGGCCCGGCGAACACCTCGACGCCCTGCACGAACTCGGACTGCTGCATCCCGAATACAGCGACGCGATCTGGAAGCAGCCCAACGGGCTCGATTATCAGCAGGTGACGGCCGACGACGACGGTGAACCGGTTGTCACGCCCATCAACCGCGCGACGGCCGAAGGGCCGTACCGCATGCGTGACCGGCTGGGCGAGCGGGACCAGATGCTCGCCCATTATCTGCGGTTCCGCGCCGAGGGAAAGGTGGAGCCGGGGTTCGCCGACTGGCTGAAACAACTCGGTCCCGACGCCTTCTACACGCGGGAAGACCAGCGCAACACCCATCGGCCCCGGACTGTCGGTGACCTGCGCGACGATTTCCTGTCGATCGGTCACCGGCGGATGGAGGCGTCCGGCGGATCTCTGCCTCCGGAGCATCCGGCCCACGTCGCCCACAATGTGCACACCCGGCGGGTCCCCGTGGGATCCAGCGGCGGGAGGCATCCGAACCATTACCGGCTGGAGGTCTTCCCGTTCGGCGCCGGGCATCTGGCGGTATCGCTGGAACCCGATGGGCACGGGGGCTGGCGGGTCCCCCCGCCGCTCGGTGTCGAAGGCAGCACGAACGTTCTCTCCCGGTACTTCCAGGGTATGACGGCGGATACGCGGGAGGCCCTGGTCAAGCGGATCGTGGGTGTTCTGAACGATCCCACCGCCGCGCTCACCGCCGAAGGCCGGCCGCGCGGGCGGATGGGTCGCCTCATGGACCGGATGGGCCTCGGCGCGGACCGCCGGAACGAGGACCAACTGCCGCCCGGGGATGAGGACAGCGGCCGCGACGCACCGGATTTCCTGGGCGGCGAAGACGGCGAGATTCCGCCCGCCGATGGTCGGCCGGACGACGATGCCGATACTCCGGCCCTTCGCGACCGCGCCGACGAGATCGACGACGAATGGTCGGGTATGGGCCTCGACGAGATCGTCGCCACCCTCCGGGAGCGGTATCCGCTCCGCGAGATCAGCGGTTTCAGTCATCCCGACGACCCCGCGGTGCCGCCGCTGGACCTCCCGCTGGTACGCGAGATCGCCCGTGCCGTCGATCTGATGATGTCGCGGTTCCCGATGCTGGAACTGCACAACCTGCGCATCGCTCCCGTTACCGACAGGGAGCATGTGCGGGGACTCGCGCACTACGGTTTCGATGCCGGCGATATCGGCCGGTACGTCACCGATACGATCACGCTCAACGAGCGGCTGCTACGGAACCCGGCGGAATTCTATGCGTCGCGGCAGCGCTCCGAGCACAATATGCATTCGCCGCGTAACTCGGCGGCCCGGCCCGCGTTCGCCACCACCGTTCACGAACTGGGCCACGGGCTGGATTTCGCGGGCGGTATGCGAGCTCGGGGGCTCGAGGTCTTCCCGGACGGCTCGGAGGCCGGGTCGGTGGAGTTGCTGCTGATCGAGTACTACACGGAGAAGACCGGTGGTTTCGATCCGGATGAATTCAGTGTCTGGCTGAACCAGCTCGGCGGCTACAGCTTCACCGCCGACGGTGAGCTGAACCGGACGGAGATGCTGGCGGACGCCGTGCTGGACGTGGTCCTCAACGGCGATGACGCCACCGAACCCGCGCGGATCATCTACGGCGCGTTGCTGCGGGAAGCGCTGGACAACTATTACGACGCGTTCGATACCGGGGCGGGTCTGCTGCGGCCGAGTGATCTGGGCCTGGAACCCGGCATCGGCGGCCGCGAAGCCGAGCCCGGTTCGCCCGGGCGGCCCGGCGAGGACACCGGGCTCACCGATCCGGCCGGATCGCGCGGCACGCCGGACACCGATCAATGGTCGGAGTTGGGCCTGGCCGAGATCGGCGACAGGCTTCGTGACCATGTTCGCGCGGCGACCGGGAACCCGGATTTCGAGGTACGCGGTTTCGACTGGGCACCCGCACCCGATTCCCGGCCTCACCGGTCGATCGACGGCTATCCCTCCCGCCCGCCGGAATCGGTGGATATCGCCCAAGGGCGCGAGTTCGCCCGTGCGATAGCGGATCTGACCACCCGCCATCCGCGCGTGGCCTTGCCCGCGGTGGAAGTAGTTCCGGGACCCTCATCTCGAAGCGACTCGATCGCGTCCGCCGACGGCGCGCTGCGGCTGCATTCCGGTCGCGCCGACTCCGGTGACCGGACCGATCTGCGTTCGACCTACCGGAACACCGCGCGGGCGTTCGCCGAGGTCATGAACAGCACCACCGGCAGGCTCGCCGAAGATGCGGTCGGTGAGGTCCTGGCGCAGTACTACTCGTACAACAGGCTGGGTGACCAGCACCGGCTGGCTTTCCTCGACTGGATGCAGAACACGGTGGATGTCTTCGAGACCTCCAATGTCACCCGGAGGCGGTCCTCCTGGGAGCCGGATACGATCCTGGCCGACGCGTTCGCCGAGGTCATGGTTCGTGGCCGCGACCGGGCAGGGCAACATTTCGTCCTGCTGCACGATCTGCTCGTGGCCCAGGACGGTATCGAGGCGCGGGCCGGCGGCTTCGATCCGGATGTGAACCTGAGCCGCGTGGTCATGATGGACCACCCCGAGTGGGTGCTGGGCGCGCCCCGCAACGACGAGTGGTCCGCGCTCACACCCGTCGAAGTGGGAGACAAACTGCGGGCCGAACTGCGGGAAGCGCTGGGCAATCCGGAGCTGACTGTGTTCGGATTCGACAGCGACGGATTGCATCCGGTGATCGTGCGCGAGATCGCCCGCGGGTTGACCGATATGGCCCGGCTCTATCCGATGGCCGATATCCAGCGCGTCGGATTCGGGGACGGCTACCACTTGTCGATCACAGTGCCCGGATCGGATTCGGGCGCCGGTACCCGACGTCCGGCCGTGCTGACCTTCGACGACCGATCGGCGCGGGATATCGGCGCGTTCGCGATGCCGCCGATCTCCGTCGAGTACTACCACGCCGCGGATTCGGGTGCGCGGACCCGCCCGGTGTATGCGAACGCGGTACAGCAGTGGGCGCGAGCTCTGGACATCACCGGCCGGGAATCGGTGCACAAGCTGGTCGACAACGCGTTGCGGGTGCATTACGCCGGCCACAATCTCGGGGACGCGAGCGAAGAAGGTTACGTCAGCTGGTTGAAATCGCAGTTCAGCGAGCACGTTTTCGAGACCACCTCCGGCGAAATGGACCACGGGTGGGCGCTGGAGGAGGCGTTCGATCAGGTCGTGACCCGTGGCCGTGACGGTGCGGGCGCGCATATGGTCCGCCTGCACGACCTCTTGGTCCGGGCGGCGGACCGGAATTCGCCGCGCGCGGCGATCGGGCGGTTCCTGGATCAGATCCGGTTCGCGAACGTCGGGCTGGAGACCGCCGCGTACGAGGCGATGTGGCGGGTGCTCGACAAACCGGCACCGGCTCCGGCTCCCCCGCAGCTGGGTGCGACGCCGGCGACCGAGCCCGCGCGGGATCCGGACTACGGCACCGCACCGGTGGACGGGCCGCTCGTGGACGATGAGGGGCCGCGAGACATCCCGGATTACGGCACCCGACCGGAGGAAATCGTGCCGCCGGACGGGACACGCGACTCCGGCGACAGAACACCTCCGGCCGGGGACGATCCCGATCCGGGGGTGCGGGACCGAATGGCGGCCCACGATCCGGACGGGGACGATCCCGGTCCCGACAGCGACGACACCGGTGATCGCGGACCGGAACTCTCCGATACCGAGTCGCTCGGCGCACCGGAAAGCGACGAATGGTCGAATCTGAGTCCGGAAGAGGTCGGGGAGAGACTGCGCGACCATATGCGGGAGGTCACCGGGAATCCCGATTTCCGGGTGTTCGGCTTCGACCTCGCCGATCTGAACCCGGAGATCGTGCGCGAATACGCCCGCGCGATCACCGATATGTACGCGCGGTTCCCGCAGGCCGATATTCGGTCCGTCGGAATCGGCGATATCCGGGAAGGAGTGCTCGCGGACGCGGGACCCGCCCTCGACCCGGACACCGGCTCGCACTATGCCGAGGACATCACCCTCAACTACCGGCACGCCACGAGTATCGAGAACTTCCTCGGCCAGATCGATAATGCCCTGGGGAACAAGATATTCTCGCGGACCGTTCTACGACGGCCCGTCTATGCCATCACGGTGCATGAATTCGGGCATGTCCTGGACTACGCCGGAAATGGTGTCGCGCGGCTGGTGGCCGAAGCCCAGCTGCTGGATCGCTCCGCCGCCGACCCCGACGGCAACTTCGGCCGGTGGCTGGCGGAACTCAGCGGGTACAGCCGTAATGCGGACGGCGACCTCTGGGCGCCGGAGGCGCTGGCCGAAGCGCTGATGGAGTACGTGCTGCGCGGCGCGGACGCGGTACCCACGCCGGTCCGTGAACTCGCCGAATTGCTGATAGGCGTCGCCGAGGACGGACGCTCCTGGACGGGTTTCGGGGAACTGGCCCGCCGGAAACTGGGTTTACCACCCGGCGGGATGGACGCGAACCGCGACGCGGTGGACGCCGGACGAGAACCCCCGGCCGGCGAGGACGGCGAATCCGATCCGGGGCGGCGGCTTCCGGCCCCCGGTGAATCCGGTGGCGGCAAGAAACCCCCGGGCGGCCCGCCGAATCCCGCATCCTCGCCGGACGACTCCGATGGGCAGACGCCCGACGATGCGGGGGAGGACCGGGACCAACCGGACGGCTCCGACGGTGTCGTCGTACCGCTGGTCATGGATGTCGACGGCACACCTGTCCGGTTCTACCTGGTCCCCGAAGGCACAGACCGCTGGCGACTGGTGCCGCACAGCGAGATGCAGATCGGGCCGGACCGGCTGGCGTCGGCGCGGCCGGTGGGCCGGTCGGAGCGCGAACTCGAGGCGATCCGGCGGATGTGGCCGTATCGCGAGCAGCAGGTCAAGTACCCGTCGGGTTCCGGCTGGGACAGCCGGGGACAGGCGGCCATCGCCGACGGCGCCGCCGGAATCGGGGATATCGCGAATCCGCCTCCGCCCCAGCCGGCCCCACCGCCGCCGACCCCGGACCACCCCGTTATCGGCCCGGCGCCGGAATCGGGCCCGCCGGACCCCACCCTGCTGCGTATCGCCCAGCAGGCACCGGTGTGGATCCAGAACCGCGAGCACATCCCACTGTTCGGCCGGTTGTCGGCGCGGATGCGCGATACCGCCGGTGAATTCCTGCCGATGTACCCGGACGACAGCGGTAACGAGTATCAGCCGTGGCTCACCGACGGCGACCTCGACGCCGCGCGTGACCAGCTGCTCGAGTTCCTGGACCTGAACCGCATCACCTCCGAAGCCGCACTGCGCGATCTGCTGACGGTCGCGGGCCGGCCCGACGCCGATCCCGAGCAGCAGCAACGGATCCTCGACGAGCTGCGCGATCGCGGTCTCATAACCGACGAGGAAGCCGACAGTCTGGCCGACGCGCTGGCCGAAGAACGGGAAGGCGGTGCCCGGCCCCCGGTCGGGCCGGCGCCCGACGGCGAGAGCCTGACCGACGCCGCCCAGCGGCTGCTGGATATCGAACTGCCCGACGAGAGCCCGGAAACGCTCGCCGGGATCATCGACGAACAGCAGTACCGGGTCGTGCGCGCGACCGGCGCCATCGAAGGGCTCGCGGCCGCGGTCCGGCGTTACCTGATCGAGCAGACCCTGCCCTACACCATGCAGGACGCGCCCCCGGGGGCGGACTCCGAGCGGGGCATTCCGCGCGCGGACGCGCCGGGCGAGCTGGATGGTCCGCGCCGCCCCGCCGCGGACGAGGTCGACGACGGATTCCGGGACGACGACGCGTTCTTCGATGAGGACGGGTTCCTCGATGACGACGACGCTCCCGCGCCCGAGCGGCCACGCCGGTTCGCGCGACCCGACCCGGCGGGCCGGCCGGTTCCGTTCCTCGACGAGGTCAGTTTCATCGACCAGAACCCGATGGGCCGGCTGCTCATCGAGATCCTCGCCGCTTTCGGGCACGACCCCGGTCTGCTCGCGTCCACGGTGGTGGAGAACGGCGCCGACGAACTGCCCATGTGGGGCGAGGCCTCGGAACTCGGCCGTGATGAGGGGCTGCGCCGGTTCTTCGAGAACGCGCTGCGCCGCGACCAGATCCGCGACGAACTGGCGAGCTGGGCGGCGATGCGCGACCTCTCGCTGCAGGAGCTGCTCACCGATCCCGAAGGCGTGGTGGACCGTTTACGCGCCGAGAACGTGGCGCGAGCGCAGCGGGTCGCCGAATTCGTCGACGCGGTCCGGCGCACGCTGGCGGAACCCGATCTCACCGACCCGGTGGGCGACCTGCTGGGGCGCCAGATCGTGCGGATACCGGGTGGTGACGGACAGCCCGACCGGCTGCTCGTGGTCGGTGGGCCGCGCGACCGTAACCAGGTACTCGCCGACGCGCTCGCCGCCGACCGCAGTCTGGCCGCGCAACTCGACAGCGGCGAACTCGTTCTGGACTACCGGCACGCGAGGCGCGACTGGACGGGTGAATCCGTGCTGGATCCGGCGCCCGTGCCGCCGATGCGCTATCTGCGGGAAACGATGTTCGGCCGCGAACTCGATGTGCTGGTCGTGCGCGGGGTGGACGGCGAATGGCACCAGTTCCAGGGTTCCGCCGACGCTCACCGGGCCGCACTCGGCGACGCCCCGCCCCGGCCCGCCCGGCAGGTTGCCGCCGAGATCGCCGCCGTACTACACGAACTCGGTATCGGCCCCGACACCGTGCTACCGGAGAATCTGCGCCGGACGGTAGCCGACCTGCTGCTGGACAACGCGGTCCGGGCGGTTCAGCTGGAGGCCCTGGTCGATTTCATCCGCTCGGCGACCGATATCGAGTTCTTCAACGAACTCACCGACGCCCGTAGCCGGCTCGCGGAACGCCTGGGCCTGAACCTGACGCCGGACCCGGACGCGCCCGAGCGAACGCTGACACCGAAAACGCTGGCCGAAGCGCTGGCCGCCGGTGGCCAGCGCCGTGCGCTGCGCGCCCAGCGATTCGGCGACCTGACCGAGTACGCCAAACGGCTACGAGAGTTCGACGCCGATGCTGTCGACGCGGCGCGCAACCGGCTGGCCGAGCGCCTGGTAAGCGATGCGATGGCGCGCAAGATGGCCACCGAGACCGCCGCCGAACGCGCCGAGGTCGATCGCCGGGTCGCGGCACTGCTTCGACCGCGATACATCAAGATGCCCGAGCCGGACGGGCGACTGCTGTACACGGTGAACGTCAAAGAGATCAATCCGCGGAAACTGTTGCAGCTGATCCGGCGTCTGGAACGCGACGGCCACGGTGATCTGGTGCGAGACGCGCTCGCCGAGTTCGCGACAGCCCTGTTCGATATCGACCCCTTCACCGAGGTACCGCACGGAGACCGCACCGGCGATCCGCGCATCGCCGACGGCCGCTTCCCGATGCACAGCCGCGGTGTCATCCGCGGACTACGCGGGCTGATCGCCGACGCGGTGCGTGGGGTCGGTGCCGACGATTTCGCGCAGGCCGTCGCCGATGCCGCGGCCCGGCCGGACAGCCACCGTATCCCCGATACCGACCCGGACCAGCGGCCGACGCCGAACCGCGACTGGGCCCGGCTGGTCGGTGTCGATCTGGTCGGCGCCGACGACAAGAGGTTCGTCGAGATCTACGAGGCCTATCGGGACGGCCGGATCGAGAATCACGAGGGTCTGAAGCCCGAAAAGCTCGCCGCGGAACTCGATACGTTGCGGCGAGAGGTCCGCGACCGCGCCGAACGTATCCAATCCCTCTTCCGGCTGCTCGACGAATACGCGCGCAGCCGGCAGGCCGATCTCGCCGGCGGCACCGGCCCGGTGCGGCCCATCGATGCATCCGAGCCGCGCGCGCCGGGCGACGCGGATTCCGACACGAGGGGAGCGGCCGCCCCCGGGCCCGACGGTCCGGCCGCGACCCCGGATCCGGAAACCGGCGACGCCGGCGACGGGAGCGGTACGCCGCCGGGCCCGCCTCCGGCCATGCCGGGAGATCCTGGGGTCCCGCCCGAACCCGGCCCCGCGCTGCCGGATTCGCATGCGGAGCTGATGGATTGGGTCGAACTGCGGCGGGCCGAGATCGCCGTCGAGGCAGCCGCCGACGAGGCCGCGTGGGCGCGCGGGGAGGCCGCGGCCCGGCCGGGCGACGAATTGCTGCGGTTCCGGGCCGAGCAGGCGGAACGGCTACTGGGTTACGCCCGTGAACGCCTCGACCGGCTCCGGCTGACCCAAGTGGATCGGGCCGCATGGCGGGCTCGGATGGACGCCGACAGTGCGCGTTTCCTGGCCGATATGGAACCGGGCAACTGGCTCGCGGCACAGCGCGCCGAGCTGGCCGACTGGGTCGCGCGAATGGCCGAGGACCGGGCCCGCTGGTGGCACCGGATGCTGGACGATCCAGGTGACGACGACAACCCGGCGGGTACGCCGCCCGGCGATTCCGGCCCGGACTCCGATACCGGGCCCGGCCCCGCTGCCCCGGAACCCGATTCCGACGCCGACTCCGAAGGCACCCCGAAACCCGGCCCCGACCCGGTCGCCGAGAACGACCCCGCCGCCGATCCCACACCCGACGGACTCGATTCCGTAGGCAAGGGCGGTAAGCCGGTGGCCGAGGGTGAGCAGCCGGTGGCCGAGGGCGAGCAGCCGGAGCGCGGTTCCCGGCCGCATGAACTGCTCGCCGACGCCCTGGTCGACGCGGTCGCGCGCAGTGACGAACTGCGTGCCCGGATCGATGAACTCACCCCCGCCCTGCGCACCCCCGTGGAAGAAGGCGCGTTCGCCGACGACCGGATCGCGGAGACCCTGCGTGAGCTTCGCGGCCGCGACCTGGACACCGGTGATCGCGAATTGGTCGACCGGATCGGTGACCTCGCGGCCCGCCTTGTCCATGCTCAGGAGGAGGTGCGCCGGATCACCGGTCGCATCGAATACGACCGGCTCGCCGGAGAGCGTCAGGGCGTCACCAGGGAGCGGGAATTCCTGCGGGCCAAAATCACCGATCGAGCCCGCAATCTCGGCCTGCTCGACCCGGCCGGCTGGGCCGATCTCGGGCCGGACGCGCGTGAGCAGATCATCCTGCGACTCGACGAGGAAACCCGCTATGACTCGGTCGAGGTCGGCGCGGGGATCGACGAGGTGCCCACCCGCGTCCGCAACCCGGTCGGTGAGCAGGAGCGGCAGCACCGCCGGGACCTGATCCGCAAACTCATCGCCCAGACCGCGGAGTTCGACGAACTCGGCTCCCGGCTGCGGGAACTGGACCGGCGGATCGCCGGTATGGAAACGGATCAGGAGTTCCTGGACCGGCCCCGCCCCGCCGAGGTGACCGCCGAGCTGGAACGTCCGGCGCGGGAACGTGCCGCCGAACTGCAGCGGATCAAACCGCGGCGGGCCATGCGCGACGATCTGGCCGGCCGGCTCGGACTCCTGGACGAGGGCGGCGATCCGGATGCTCTGCTGGCTCCCGGCGAACTGGACACGGTACTGGGTGATCTGCGCGCCCGCGCGTACCAGGAGTTCCGCGCGGGCGATCTGCGACCCTCCCGGTATCAGCAGCGGCTGCTCCAGATCGACGCCTTGGCCGACGCGGCCCGGGATGTGAACGAGGCCCATCATCGGATCGGTCGCCTGCAGGACGAGATGGCGCGGGTGGCCGGGGTCTGGCGGGGTCTGGTGGAGGCCGAAGGCGGCCGGATGGTCACCGACCGCGTCGGGGTCGTGGAGGGCGACGAGCCCCGGATCATCGTGTTCGGTCCGCGCCCGGACCCCCAGAACCCCCGCGCCGGCCACGACGCCGCCCTCGAACGCGCGCTCCGCGAAAGCCTCGCGGCCGCCCAGGCCATGGTGCGCCCCGAGACCACCGTCGAGTACCGGCGGGTGCTCGCGGGCCGGGAGGACAACTGGCGGGTCCAGGAGATGGATTCGCCGGAGGTCGAGCGGATGAGCACCGGCTGGGTCGGCGGCCGCCGTCTCGATATGACGCGCTGGCGTGACGCCGCGGGGGAATGGCATCCGGTGGATCCGACCCGCCCGGGGTGGCAGACCAATCGCGATGCCCCGGACCTGCCGAAGAAATTCGGCCAGAAAGACCTTCCCGACGGCGTGAGCGGCTGGGCCAGCGAGGATGTCATCAACGATATCGTCCTGCCCGGCGAGAACGTCCCGGCCGGCAAGATCCCGGAGAGCACGTTGCCGGTGAACGCGCCGATGGCTCCCAGCCAATACGACACCTCGGGTGTGGACCCCAAGGATCTCTTCTCCCAGCATTGGGGAGCGGACGCCTACAACGTGATGCGACTGGTGCTCATGGCCGCACTGGTGCCCAAACATCCGGCGGTGAAGGCGTGGATCCAGCGGCATCCGGAGATCGGCCGCTGGGTGGAGGCTCGACCGTGGCTGCAGAAACTGCCGCCGTTCGGGACGGTGTTCCGCGGGTACGAATGGTTCGCGCCGCCGGAGACCAATGTGCAGCCCATGCACCGGCGGTGGCAGGACAGCGACCATATCCCGGCCTCGGCGATGAACGAGATCCCGGCGGGATTACGCCGGGAATGGGAGCGCGAGGCCCGGGAATGGGCCGAGGTGCAGCAGTGGGCCGATCTGGAATACGAGCGGTTCCTCGGCGACGCCACCGATGTGGATCGGGTCG
>NZ_JBSFRU010000118.1:0-16632 GCF_053589395.1 Nocardia sp. NPDC003345 | reverse complement strand
CGGGCTACCGATCGGCTCGCGGAGAGCGAAGTAGGCGATGAGCCTGATCGCGTCGTCGTTCATCCGGAGCAGTGCCCGGCCGAGGTAGACGCCGGGAACCACTTCCACGATCTCGTCGCGGGTCCGCCCGATCGGAAAGGTCCGGATGGTCGGATTGCGGTATTCGGGCACCGCATAGTCCAGGGCGCGCACGGTTTTGCCCGGCTCGATCCAGCTCGGCGCGAGGGCGTGCACGAAGTCGAAACCCTCCATCTCGCCGCCGGCGCGACGCAGGCCGAAATAGCCGACGGTGATAACCGGCATCACGAAGCGGGCTACCGGGGACAGCCTGTTCCAGCCGACTCCGCCCGCGGCGTCGAAGGTCTTGCCCCGCCAGGTCGGGTCGATACGCATCAGCGGGTTGGCGAGCCGCGCTTCGGGGATCCCGAACAGTTTGCCGACGATCAGGCCCTCCATCTTCCCATCCGGCCCGTCGGGCGCGGTCCCCGCCGCGAATATCTGCGCCAAGCCGGTGTGATCCGCGCGGGCCCCGAGGTCCGCGAGGTAATCCCACGTTCGCGCACGGGCCGACACCGGATGTCGCGCGGCCAGGTCTCGCAACTCCTCGCACATCGCGTGCGGCGCCGACTTCCGCTCCTCCAGATGTGACGTCATCAACCCTCCTCAATTCTGGTACGTTCTCGTACCAGTTTATTTGGTACAGAACTGTGCCAGATACCCGGAAGGTCTGTCAACGGTCCACGATCGGAAGTGGGAGGATGACCGCGTGTCGAGCGCCGAACGCAAATACGCAGGGGATTCCGCCCTCACCCGGACCTTGCGCCGGCGAGCCTCCCTGCTCGATGCCGCGCTCACCGAGATGGCCGAGAACCGCTGGCGCACGGCGACAGTGGAGGCGCTGTGCCGGTCGGCCGGACTCAACAAGCGCTACTTCTACGAAAGCTTCGACGATGTCGACGCCCTCGCCGCAGCGGTGATCGAATCGATCGCAGACGAGGTGTCGAAGGCCGCCGTGGCCGGCTACCTCCCGCTCCTGGACCGGCCGGTCCGGGACCAGGCCCGGGGCGCGATCGCCGCCGTCGTCGATGTGCTCGGCGACGATCCTCGTAAGGCGCTGGTACTACTCGGCAGCGTTCCCACCACTCCGGTGGCGCACGACAAGCGCACCGCTGTGATCGCCGGATTGACCGCCGCGCTCATCGCGCACGCCCGAACCACCCACGATCTATCGCTCGAACAGGACTCCCTGGCATCCACGGCGCCCGCCTTCGTCATCGGCGGCACCGCTCAGACGATCCTGTCCTGGGCCGACGGGGCCCTGCCTGTCACCCGCGACCGGCTAGTAGACGACATCACCGCGCTGTGGATGGCCCTGGAACGCGATGCGACCGAGATGGCGCGATCCCGGCTCTTCGATCGCGGGCCGGGCTCCGAAGGGTAAGCGGCGAGGCGACATACGACGAAGGCCCCCGGATCGGAATCCGGGGGCCTTCGTCGTAGCTATTCGGTCAGAGGTTCTTCGGGAGCTTGATCTGCTCCGTCGGAGCGTCGTCACCGCGCGGGATCGTGGTGGTCGGCGCGTCCGTCGCGGTGGCGGCGGGGGTCCGGTTCGAACCGCCGGGGCGGTTGCCCGCGGGGCCGGTCGGCCGGGCCGGGTTACCGGAGCGACCGCCGGTGACGCCGAGGACGATACCGGCGATCAGGGCGATGGCGCCGACGATGCCGAAGACGATCGGCAGGATGCGGCCGAACAGCGACAGCTGATCGATATTGTCCTTGGCGATCGCGAGCTGCGATTCGACCGTGTCGGTATCGAAGACCATATGCGCCTTGAGGGCGGTCACCTCGGGCTTGTCGGCGGTGCGGCCGTAGAAGATGTTCAGCTGCTCACCACCCTTGACGATGGTGCCGGTCTCGGGCTCGACCCAGACGTCGCGGGTGTTGCCGTAGAAGCGGTACATGGTGACCGGCTCCTCGCCGCCCTCGACGCCCCATTTGGCGGCGGGCAGGCTGAGCTGGTTGGTCGGCGCCTTGTACTTGTCGGCCAGTTTGGTCACCGGGACCTCCTGGCGGAAGTGGTAGACCTTGGTGCCGTTGATCTCGGTCTCTTCCAGGAACTCCATATCGGTGGTGGTCCGGGCGAGCACGTCGAAGTACGGGTAGGTCTTCTTCTCGGTACCGATCGGGAAGCGGTACTGCAGGCCGGTCCGGTTCACCGGATCGGCGATGCTCTCACCCTTGGCGTTGGTGGTCATCGCGACCGAGCCGTTGGGGTCGGTGGCCACCGGCTCACCGGTCTTGCGTTCGATGGTGACCCGGTCCACGTAGGCGGTCAGCACACCGGTATCGCCCGATTTGTCGATCCGGCGCAGGGTGTTACCGCCCTGGACCGTCATCTCGTCGGCGTTCGAGGGGTCCTCGACGGTGAGAAAACGCTGCGAGACCAGCGGAACGTTCTTGTTGACCTCCGCGGAACGGCCCTCCGCCGTCAGCGACGAGGAGTCGAGGACCTCGCTGGGCTGATCCGGCTGATTGACCGCGACCGTGGTGATCTCCAGGTCGAGAGGAGTTTTGGCCATTTTGCCCACCGTGTAGGTAGGGATCATCAGCGCGGCAACGATCAGCAACGCGCCGAGACCCACGAGCACGCAGGCAACCGTCCTTCTGGTTCCGGCACTCAGTGCCATGCAAAGTCTCCTCGTCGTAGAACACAGGTCGTTCCGCGGGTACAGCGGAAGGCCGCGGCACTCGTGAGCCCTGACACTAACAGCCCGAGTGTTACCCGGGAGTTGGCGAGGCCGGAATCGGACCGGAATCGGGGGGAGTGTACCCCGCATTGTGAAATACCGGCTTCCCCTTCCGCGAACCGGCGCGGCAGACTGGGACCCGATGACCACCACCCCGGCCACCGGCCCCGGGCCCCGGCCCGGCCCGCACCCACCGTCCGCGACCGCCGCGCTCGAACCGCGTCGTGCCGAGCCCGCGATCCCCGCGTCCGCGGGCGCCAACCGGGCTTTCCTCCCGGCGCTGGAGGGGATGCGCGGTCTGGCGGCGCTCGGAGTGGTCCTCACCCACGTCGCGTTCCAGACCGGCGCCAACGGGATCCCGGTCCTGGGCAGGCTGCTGGAACGCTTCGATATGGCGGTCGCGGTGTTCTTCGCGCTGTCGGGTTTCCTGCTGTGGCGGCCGCACGCGCTGGCCGCGCACGGCCTCGGCGAACCGCCCGCGCTCGGCTACTACCTGCGGCACCGCGTCGCGCGCATCATGCCGGCTTATTGGGTGGTGGTGTGCGCGGTACTGCTGCTGGTGCCCGCGGCCGCGGATACCGCCGGGGTGCAGGTGTGGTTCTCCAACCTGTTCCTGCTGCAGGTCTTCATCCCGCTCACGCTCACCGACGGTCTCACTCAGATGTGGAGTCTGTCTGTCGAGGTGGCTTTCTATCTGGTGCTGCCCCTGCTGGCCTGGATGCTGTCCGGGCTGCGCGGGCGGCGGGCATCGGCGAGGGTGCCCGTGCTGATCGTTTTCGGGCTGGTCTTCCTGAGCTGGAACTTCATCCCGGTGCCGACCCCGGACGCCATCCACGCCGACAACTGGCTGCCCGCCTATCTGCCGTGGTTCGCCGGCGGCATGCTGCTGGCGGAACTGCTCTGCGACGAGCGCCGGGCGCGGTGGCGCCGGATTCTCGGGAATCAGCCGCTGATGTGGACGGTGGCGGTCGTGGCCTTTCTGGTCTCCGCGACCGATCTCGGCGGTGTCGCGGGGCTGACCCGTGCCCAACCGTGGCAGTACGCGGCGAAGATGGGCCTGGGGGCGCTGATCGGATTCGCACTGCTCGCACCGCTGGTGCTGGGCGCACCGGGCAGATCCCACCGCTGGCTGACCTCGGCTCCGGCCGCGACCGTGGGGCGCTGGTCCTACGGGATCTTCATCTGGCATCTGGCGGTGCTGTCGGTGATCTTCCCGGTGTTCGGGATTCTGCCCTTCCACGGCGATTTCCTGGTGGTACTGGCATTGACCGTCGCCTTCACCCTGCCGATAGCCGCCGCGAGCCACGCGCTGGTCGAGGAACCATCCCGGCAGTGGGCCCGGCGCCGCGACCGTTCGCGAACGCCACGCGACTGACCGGCTCCCCGCTCAGCAGGAGCAGTCGCAGCACTCACAGCAGCAGCCGTCGCCGCAGCCGCAACTGCAGTCCGAACAGCAACTCGCGCAGTCGCAGCAGCCGCTGCACTGGTCACAACCGCAACCCCGGCTCACCCAGGATTCCTGCCGGTCACCGCTACACGGTCTGGTGTGGTCGGCGCAGCAGGCGTACCCGGTGCAGTACTGCGTGAGGATCAGCTGGATGGATTCCCCCACGCCGGGGCGGCGCGGCGGGGCCTGTTCCCCGATGGCGTACGCGTCGCGATGCGCCGGTGACCCGTGAGCCGCGGCGGCCGGCGCGATCCCGGTGATATCGCCGAGGCGGCGCACGGCGGTGGCGAGCGGATCCAGCAGAGCCCAGCGCAGGGCGGGTACGCGCGCGAGTCCCGCGCCCCGCAGCGACCGGCGCAGTGACCGATCCGATTCCCGTACCAGCTCATAGGCCTCGGCCGGCGCGGTACCGGTGGCGGCCAGCGGATTGAACCGGCCGGCGGCCGTATCGGCCTCGAGATCGGTGAGCGCGTCGGCCAGATGCGCGATCCGGCCGAATTCCGCACCCGCCGCGCGCAGCGGATCGGCGTTGTCGGGGCATCCGGCGAGGACGGCGGTATGGGCGAAGAATTCGGCGGCGCAGCGGCGGCTGGCGACCGTCAGATCGTCGAGGGCGTCCGCATCGCACGGCCCGGAGGCGGCGATCCGGCGTTCGGTCGCGGCCTGCGCCTCGATCGCCGCGACCAAGGGCGCGATATCCATCCCGACCTCGGCCGCGCGGGCATGCGCCCCGGCCGACCAGCCCGCCGCGACCCGGCGCATGGGGCGGTGCAGCACCGCACGGGTGTCGCCGTCGTCGACATGGTCGCCGACCTTGGCCGCCCCGAGCAGCAGCGATGCGGTGGCCGCCAGCCGGACCGGCGCCGAGGTCGCGATCGGTACCCGGGCCGTGCGCATACCGCGCAGCGGACAGGGTCCGGCGGTCCGCCGGGCGGCGGGTGCGCCGGCCTGGGCTTCGGTGAGGACGGACAGCACCACCGCGTCGGTATTGGTGGCCGCCCGCGCGTACTGCCCCTGCCCGTCGCGCAATCCCAGGCAGAGTCCGCACATATGCGCCTGCCACAGTTCCGGATCGATTCCGTATCGCGCGGCGCCGTGCCGGCACGGCCGCAACATTCCGAACACACTGCCCTCCCGATCGGATGCCGTCCTCCACGACATCCACTGCCGCAAGAAAATACGGAGCGGCGGGGCCGGCGGCAAGCCGGGAAGGGCCTGGTATGCGGGCGGATTCGGACGATCGGGACTTATTCGGCGCGGTCGCCGGAATCGGGTTTCCGGCCGGATAGACCGCGCCAGGCCAGGGCGTCCAGCAGATCCACCGCTTCGGCCACCTCGATCGTGCCGCTGGCCACGGTATCGGCGATCGCCTCCCCCGCGCCGATCACCGCGACGGCGACGATATCGAAGTTGGTACCGGGGTCGGCGTGTTTGGCGCTGGATTCCAGCAGTTTGGCGGTCAGTTCGATCACGCGCTGGCGGGCATTCTCGATTTCGGAGGCGAAGGCCTGCTGACCGAGCGCCTGCCGGTAGAGCACCTGCCAGGAGTTGCGGTGGGTGTCGACGAATCCGAGAAACCCCTCGAGCGCGGTGCGCAATTGCTCGTGCGGGCTCAGCAGCGGGTTTCCGGCGGGAGCGACCGACTCCAGGAACCGCAGCCCCTCCCGCTGGATACAGGCGCGGAAGAGCTCGTCCTTGGAGCCGTAGTACAAATACAGCATCGGCTTGGAGATCTCGGCCTCCGCGGCGATGGCGTCCATGGAGGTCTCGTGGAAGCCCTTGCGCGAGAAGACCTCGACCGCGGCGTCGAGCATCTGCTGCTCACGCACCGCCCTCGGAAGTCTCTTCGTACCGCCCGCCATCACGTTTCTCCTACCGCAGTGAACCCTTCATATTACTCCTAAGTAAGTTCCGCAGGACCGGAACCACCGGCGCTGTCGCGCACACGCCACCGGCCTCCGGGCGCAGTCCCGGCGAAACCCGCCGCAGACGACGGACCGGCCGGGCGTAACCCGGCCGGTCCGTGGTCGCACAGCTCAGCAGGAACGCGATACGCGCTTGTAATCGGCCATCCGCAGGACCGAGGCGTCCACCCGCTCCATCGGCAGGCGCCCGGTCGCGACCGCGTCCTCCAGTTGATCGAGAACGCTACCCACCGCGTCGGTGCTGATCCACAGCGCGTTGTCGGCACCGGCCACCAGCGTGGCCTCCACCGCCTGCTCGATGGACATCCGGTCGGTGATGGCGGCCATACCGCTGAGGTCGTCGGTGAAGATCACGCCGTCGAACGGCGCGGCTCCGTACCCGGTCCCTTCCCGCAGCAGATTCATGACCTCGGGGCTGATGCTGGCGGGCACGTCCTGGGTGGTCAGGCCGGGGACGTCGAGATGCCCGACCATCACCGCCGCGCCGGTATCGATCAGCTCCCGGAAAGGCACCAGATCGCGCTCGCTCAGCTCGGCCAGCGGCGGTACCTGCACCGCGCCGGTATGGGAGTCGCCGGTGCTCTGGCCGTGGCCCGGGAAATGCTTGAGCACGGTGCCCAGGCCGACCTCGTTCATCGCCCGGATGTAGGCGTCGGCGTATTCGGTGACCACGGCCGGATCGTCGGAATAGGAGCGGTCGCCGATCACCGAATCGTCGGGCTGGGAACTGACATCGATATCGGGGGCGAAATCGACGGTGATGCCCAGATCCTTCATGGCCCGCGCCCGGTCCAGGGTGGCGGTGTAGTACTCGTCGGGCGTCATGGTCTGGGCGGTGACCCGGGCCGAGGGCGCGGTACCGATGAGGCTGCCCAGCCGCGAGACCCGGCCGCCCTCTTCATCGGTGGTGACCATGAGCGGCACCTTCGCCGCGCCCGCGACCTGCTGGAGGCCGCCGTCGGAGAGCATCGACAGATCGGTCCAGCTGCCGACGAAGATCCCGCCGACCTGATGGTCGCGGACCACGCTCAGCGCGTCTTCGGTGCCGGTGACCCCGACGGTGAGCAACTGCCCGAGTTTCTCCCGGGTGGTGAACTGGTTCAGGTAATCGGCGTCGCAGTCGCGTTCGGCCCCGGTGGTGGGGCCGGGGGCGGCGCCGGGCGCGCCCTCGGGACTGCGCGCGCCCTGGGTGGTGGTTCCGGAACCTCCGCTGTCACCGCCGGAACAGGCGGTGAGGATGATCGCGAGCACCGCGAGCAGGACGTACGGCATCTTCCGCATCGTTGCACGGTAGCCCGCGCGCCCCGGCCACGAAAGCTCGGCTCGGCAACCACGCGGAGGTAATCTGGAAACATCCGATCGGACCATCGATAAGGACCCATTCCGTCAGGACACCGCCTCGGAGGTCGCCATGCCCTGCGATCTGATGCTCATCGCCTACGACGGTTCCGAACACGCCAAACGCGCCATCGAATACGCGGGCCGTTTCCTCACCGCCGACCGCGCCGTCGTGCTCACGGCCTGGGAGCCGATGGTGCGCCAGGCCGCGCGGATCTCCGGGATCACCGGGATGGTGCAGCCGGAATGGGTGCCCGACGAGGAACTCGAGGACATCGCGTACACCACCGCGCGCGAGATCAACAGCGAAGGCGTGCACCTGGCCGGGCTGGCCGGTATGAACGCCGAGGCGCGGACCCAGGAGTTCGCGGGCAGCGTCTGGCACGCCGTCGTCGAGGTCGCCGACGAGCTCGATGTGGACATCATCGTGGCCGGAACCCGCGGCGCCACCGGTCTGCGGGCACTGGTGCACAGCAGCGTGGCCGACGCGGTTCTCAAACACTGCCATCGGCCGGTGTTCCTGGTGCCCCCGGTACAGCAGGCCGCCGCCACCCGCGAGGACGGGCGTGATCAGCAGACCGCGCCCTGACGGCCGGATCCCGGTCGGCGGCGGTGGAGCGGGATCGTGACCGAATTCCTGCTGACCGATCCCGCCGGCGCGGTGCGAGCGAGCGGGGTCCGGGAGGTACACCGCGATCCCTGGAGCGCGGCCGATGCGTTGCGCGCGGGCCGGGCGGCCGCTGTCGCGGGCGCGCTGCCCTTCGACCCGCGCGCTCCGGCCGCCCTGGTCGAACCGGTGGATCTGACCCAGACCGCCGGACCGTGGCGGCCGGCCGCGCTGCCGGAGTTGCCCCGGCTGCGGGTGGTGCGCCAGGAACCGGACCCGGCGCAGCATCGCGCCCGGGTGGCCGCGCTGGTCGATGTGCTCACCGATCCGGGCACTCCCCTGCGCAAGGTGGTGGCGGCGCGTTCGGTGCTGGTGGGGGCCGACGCGGTACTGGAGGCCGAGGTCGCGGCCGCCTATCTGCTGACCCGGCATCCGGAGGCGGCCGTTTTCACCGCGGACCTCACGCCCGCGGGGCGCCCCGGGGCGACCCTGTTCGGCGCCAGCCCGGAGCTGCTGGTCCGGCGGCAGGGGTCGCTGGTCAGCGCGTATCCGCTGGCCGGGACCGCACCGCGGCACCCGAATCCCGAAGCGGACAGCGCGCAGGCCCACCGGCTGGCCGACAGTGCCAAGGAGCGGGCCGAACATGCCTTCGTGGTCGACTGGATCGCCGACCGGCTGTCCCCGGTCTGCACCGGGCTGTCGCTGCCGGAGAGCCCCCGACTGGTCGGTACCCGCGAGGTGTGGCATCTGGGGACCCCGATCCACGGCGTACTGCGGGAACCGGCGCCCAACGCCCTCGAACTGGCCCTGCTGCTGCATCCCACACCGGCGGTCTGCGGCACCCCCACCGCGGCCGCGCTCGAGTACATCGCCGAGTTCGAGGAGGACCGCGGTTTCTACGGTGGCGCGGTGGGCTGGTGCGATGAGCACGGCGACGGTTCCTGGGCGGTGGCCGTACGCAGCGCGGAACTGGCCGCGGATGGCCTTTCCCTGCGAGCCTGGGCGGGCGGCGGGATCGTCGCGGGATCGCGGCCGCAGGCCGAACTCGACGAGACGACCGTCAAACTGGGCACCCTGCTCGGTGCGCTGAACTGCGCGATCCCGGCCACAACCGGCTGACCGCGGCGGTCCGGAGACCGGGACCATCGGCGCGCTCCGCACCCGGGCACACACCCCCTCCCGTCCCACCCTCTAGGCTGAAACGCCGGACGGTACGTTCCCGGACCCGCCCGAGCCTGCTAGGTTGACCCAGATATCTGCCAGCGTCGAGTTTGGAGTGCTGCGATGAAGTTTGCTGTCCCCGGTATTGCCAGTGCGGTGGGCGGCGCCCTGCTGGGCGCGATCGCGGTGTTCGCCATCACCGCCGCGCTGCAGCAGAACACCCGCCCCGAAGTGGACCGCAGCGGTAACGCGGACAGCTCACTGCTGAACAGCGTCGAATACGGCCAGCGCTGAGACCCACACCGAACTCCGCACGTCCCCGCCCGCCGGTCGCGGCGGGGACGGCGAACGCCTGACCCCCGGTGCCCGCAAGATCCGATCCCGCGGCCCCGGAACCGGATGAGAAACCCGCAGACGGGCTGGGCCGCCGCTGGTTGTTCGGCTCGGCGATCGCCGCCTTCCTGCTCACCTTCCTGCAGGCTCCCGGGCTCACCGTCGCCGACACCAAATACGACCTCGCGGAGAACCCGCTGGGTTTCCTGGCCCGGGCCGCCCACCTGTGGAGCAGTCAGGCCCCGATGGGCCAGGTGCAGAACCAGGCCTACGGCTATTTCTTCCCGCACGGCGCCTTCTTCGCGCTCGGCGATTTCCTGCAGCTACCCGCCTGGGTGACCCAGCGGGTCTGGTGGGCGCTGCTGCTGCTCGCCGGCTTCTGGGGCGTGATCAAACTCTGCGAGACGCTGGGCATCGGCAGCAGCGGGTCGCGGATCGTCGCGGCCCTCGCCTACGCCCTGTCGCCGCGGGTGCTGACGACCGTGGGCTCGATCTCCTCGGAGACGCTGCCCATGATGCTCGCGCCCTGGGTACTGCTGGCCCCGGCCGCGCTGGGTACCGCCTACCACCGGCACCGGCGCGGCGGGATCCGGTCACCGGCGGGCAGCGCCGCCGCGCTGGCACTGATGGGCGCGGTGAACGCGGTGGCGACGGTCGCCGCGTTCCTACCCGCCCTGCTGTGGTGGGCCTGCTGTCGCCCGAATCGCGCCTGGTGGCGTTTCACCCTCGCCTGGGTACCGCTGCTGGTACTGGCGGTGGCCTGGTGGGCGGTGCCGCTGCTGCTGCTGGGCCGGGTCAGCCCGCCGTTCCTCGACTACATCGAATCATCCGGCGTCACCACCCAGTGGGCGTCGCTCGGCGAGGTGCTGCGCGGCACCAACAGCTGGACGCCGTTCGTCTCGCCGGAACGGATCGCGGGCGCGGTCCTGGTGACCCAGCCGGCCGCGGTCCTGGCCACCGGCCTCATCGCCGCCGCCGGGATGGCCGGGCTGGCCCTGCGGTCGATGCCCGCGCGCGGACGGCTGGTGCTGATCCTGCTGGTCGGGCTCACCGGGATCTGCGCCGGATACGCCGGGCAGCTGGGCGGCCCCTTCGCCGAATCGATCCGGACCTTCCTCGACTCCGGCGGCGCGCCGCTGCGCAATGTCCACAAATTGGAACCGTTGATCCGGTTACCGCTGATCCTGGGCCTGGCCCAGCTCCTGGCCAAGGTGCCGCTGCCCGCCTCGGCCCGGTTCGCCGCGTGGCGCACCGCCTTCGCCCACCCGCACCGGGATCGCCGGGTGGCGGTAGCGATGCTGATCCTCGCGGCCCTGGCGCTGTCCACTTCGCTGGCCTGGACCGGAAAGCTCGCCCCGCGCGGCGCCTACGACCAGGTCCCCGCCTACTGGCAGGAGACCGCGGACTGGTTGCACGACAATGCCGCCGACACCCGCGCGCTGATCATGCCCGGTGCGCCGTTCGGCAGTCAGGTGTGGGGCCTGACCCGCGACGAACCGCTGCAGGCACTGGCGCGCACCCCGTGGGCGGTGCGCGACGCGGTCCCGCTGAATCCACCCGGCGCCATCCGCGCCATGGACTCGATTCAGCGCCTCATCGCCGACGGGCGGCCCTCGGACGGGCTCGCGCCCGCGCTGCGCGACCAGGGCATCGGCGTCCTGGTACTGCGCAACGATCTGGACCCCGACACCTCCCGATCGACCCGGCCGATGCTGGCGCACAGCGCCGTGGAGGGATCGCCGGGGCTGCGCAAGGTCGCCGAATTCGGCAAACCCGTCGAACACGACCCGGACCGCGACGATTTCGTCGCCGACGCGGATCTGCGCCCCGACTATCCGGCGATCGAGATCTACCGGGTCGAGACACCGCCACCGGGTACGCCGGCCGAGGTTCGCGGCGGTACGGGCGCGCCCGCGGATTTCCCGGGCGCGTACACGGTGCCGTTGTCGGCGGTGCCCGTCGTGCAGGGCGGCCCGGAGGTGATCGAACGCCGGTTCCGCGACCCGGGGACCGCGGCCTCGCCGACCCTGCTGGCCGCCGACGCGGCCGCGGCGGGACTGCCGGTGGGACCGGTGACCCTCACCGATACCCCGATGAACCGGGAAACCGATTTCGGCAAGGTCGACAGCCACAGTTCGGCACTGCGTGCCCCCGGCGACGCCCGCCGCACCCACAATCTGGTGCCCGACTACGACGTCCCCGGCGCCGAACTCGTGCAGGGCGGTTGGACCGGCGCGACCCTGACGGCCTCCGGCTCCGCGGCCGACGCGACCCAGATCGGCGGCGCCGCGCCGGGTAATTCCACCGCGGCCGTGGTCGACGGGGATCCCGCGACCGCCTGGATCAGCAATGCCGGCGAATACGCGCTGGGCCAGTGGTTGCGGATGGACCTGGACAAACCGTTCAGCTCCGGGCTGCTGCGCTTCACCACCACCCCGGCCGCCATCGGCGACCCGGTGAAATGGGTCGAGGTGCGGACCAACAACGGCAGCGTATCGGCGCGGATCGGCAAACCCGGCGAACCGGTTTCGGTCGCGCTGCCGGTGGGTTCCACCGATTGGGTCAAGATCACCGCGATCCGCACCGAACGCGGTAGTACCGGCGGGCAATTCGGAATCAGCGAACTGGGTATCGACGACTACAGCCAGCGGGACTTCCCGGTCCCGATCGATATCCGCCATCGCACCGTACTGCCGCCGGCCCCCGTGGGCGCCGCGGTGAACGGCTGGGACCTCGGGCAGGAATTCCCCGGGCGCAGCGCGTGTTTCGACGCACCGGACCGCGTGCGTTGCGGGAAGGGGCTGGCGCTCGCGCCCGAGGAGATGGGCGCCTTCGGCCGGACGCTGCAGGTCCCCGCGCCGGTCACGGTCGATCCCCGGCTCACCGTCCGGCCCCGGCAGGGCCCGGCGCTGGAGGCTCTGCTCACCGATCCGGCCCGCCCGGTGGCGCGCGGCGAATCCGATGTCGGCGATCTGCGCGGTTCCGCGTTCGCCGCCACCGACGGCGACCCACGAACCAGCTGGACCGCACCCGAGGATTCGGTACGCGACAGGATGGGCCCGAAGCCCACTCTGACCATCGAACTCCCCGAACCCACCCTGGTGTCCGGCCTGGAGCTGGCCCCCTCGCTGGGCGGACTGCCCGCGGCCGCGACCTCGGTCGCGGTCAATCTCGGGAACGGACCGCAGATCCGGGAGATCGAAGAGCCCGACGAGGTCTCGCGACTCGAGCTGGAACCGGCGGTGACCGACCGGATCGAACTCAGCATCCGGAGCTGGGAGACGGTTCTGGACCGCACCGCTCTGGGCTACCACCAGGCCCAGCCTCCGGGACTGGCGGAAGTGAACGTACTGGGTCCGCAGTATCCGGCACCGGCGCCGGACGACCGCCCGGTGACCGTCGGTTGCGATACCGGGCCGACCGTCGCGGTCGGCGGGCGGCTGGTGCGCACCAGTATCACCGCGACCGCCGGCGAACTACGCTCCGGTGCACCGGTTCCCGCCCAGATCTGCCCCGACGCGGTCGCCCCCGGTACCGAAGTGCCGCTCGGTCAGCCGATTTCGCTGCCTGCCGGCGAAGTCGACGTGCTGGTGGCCCCGACCGAGCTGTTCTTCGTGGACCGGCTCCAGCTGGTGAACACCGCACCGCCACCCCCGGCACCCGATACCGGCGAGCGGTTGCTCGTCGTACCGCTGAGCACGAATATCGGCTGGTCGGCGCATACCGAGGACGGCCGGGAACTCGACCCCGTGGTGGTCGGCGGATGGCAGCAGGGCTGGCTGCTCCCGGCCGGGACCACCGGGCCGGTGACGATCTCGTTCCCGATCGACACCTGGTACCGGGTCGCGATATTCGGCGGACTATTACTGCTCATCCCGCTCTT
Source organism: Nocardia sp. NPDC003345 (assembly GCF_053589395.1). Classification (NCBI taxonomy): domain Bacteria; kingdom Bacillati; phylum Actinomycetota; class Actinomycetes; order Mycobacteriales; family Nocardiaceae; genus Nocardia; species Nocardia sp. NPDC003345. Next base: position 3,191 of record NZ_JBSFRU010000118.1, on the reverse strand, counting down.
CCTGCTGGCGGTTCCGCGCGGAGCGCGAGTCGCGATACCGGCCGCGGTCCGGGCACTGCGGCCGCCGCGCACAGTGGGCGCGCTCGGTGTATTGGCCGCGGCGACACTCATCGCCGGACCGGCCGGGGCGGCGCTGACGGTCGCGGGAGTGGCCGCGCTGCGGTTCGTGCCGCGGATCCCGGCGCGCGCGCTGACCGCGGTCGCCGGATTCGGCACCGCGTTCTCGGCGGCGGCGCTGTCGACCGGCCCGTGGCGGATGCCCGGCGGGTACATGGGCGATTCACTGTGGGTGCAGGTGCCGGCGCTGATCGCGGTGATCGCGGTGGGTCTGGCGGCGTTGCCGCCGGTCAGGCCGAAGCCACCGCCGGACGGCGCGTCGCCGAACGGATGACCAGCGCCGCGATCACGGCGGTGGTCGTACCCGCCACCGCGGCCGCGGTCACGATGAGACCGGTCACCGAATTCGCCAGCGTCAGCATGAGAACCACCTCGATGGCGAGCCCCGCCCACGCCAGGCCCGCCAGCGCGGTCCGGTTCGCCGCGATCGCCGAGAGCAGCGCGCCCTGCAGCACCGCCAGTACCGCGCCGTGCAGCGCGAACAACCACAGCAGACCCTCGACCGGGGCGTAGTCGCTACCCGCGAACAGCGGGGCCAGCGGGGCGGCCAGCGCGGCACCGAGCACCGCGACCAGCCCGATCCCGGACAGTACGGCCAGCGCCGAGCGGGCCGCCGACCCCGACGACGCCGGTTGCGCCATCCGTGGATACAGCACCACCCCGACCGCCTGCGGCAGCCAGAACGCGATCTTGGCGGCGATGGTGCCGAGCGCGTAGCGGCTGGCATCCGGTTCGTCCAGCACCATCCGGACCACGATCAGGTCGGCGGAGGACAGCGCCATCAAGGCCGCCTGCACCTGGGCGGCGCGCAGCACCGCGGCCACGCCCCCGAAACCCGCGGTGTCGACGGCGGGCTCGCGATCGGTCTCCGAATCGAGCCCGGCCGGCGAGCCGGGCGTAGGCGTAGGACGGTTCCGGGGGTCCGGGCCGGTTACGGGCTCGGGTACGTCCGGTTCGGTCGCGGCGTCCGGCGCCGTCGCGGGTTCCGCACCGGCTCCCGGGGCACGCACGGCGCCCGATCCGGTCGCGGTAACCGCCGCGTGCGCCGGGTTACCGGCAACGGCCCGCGCGTAGAACGCCGCCCCGGCGATCCCGGCAGCGGCCGCCCACAGGGCCGCGCTCGCACCGCCACCGGCCGCCAGGACCACCAGCGCGGGCAGTACCTTCGCGATCCCGGTGACCCCGAGTACCAGCGCGAGTCCCCGGAACTGCTTGCGTCCCTGCAATACGCCCTGTTCCCCGGCCACCAGCACCAGCGCGGGTGCGGATCCGAGCGCGGCCGCGGCGGCCACCACACCGACCTCGAGCAGCGCACTCACCACCGGGACCAGCACCACCATCGCGGCCGCCACCAGCAGCGCGCACCGCCATCGCAGATTGCGCAGGGCCGTGACATCGGCGCCGTGCACGAGCTCGCGGGCCACCACGTTCTGCAGGGCCAGCGCCGGAACGGCGCACAGCAGCTGCACGGCGAGCAGGCTGGCGAATTCGCTGTAGCCCTCCACGCCGAGCCACCGCCCGGCCAGCAGTTGCAGCAGATACCCCGCGATATTCGCGGTCATCGCCCCCGCGGTCACCAGGGTCATGTCCGCCACGGCGGGGAGACGGCGAACGAACAGCACGTCGGCAAGTGTCGCACCCGGTGCCGTTCCGATACCGGTCCGCCCCGCCGGGGCTCGCGAACGTAGGGTGACTGGCCGTGGGCGAACGACGGACAGGCCGGTGGGCCCGGTGGCTCCCGGCCGGATACAGCCTCCTGCTCACCCTGCTGATGACGGGGCCGCTGCTGCGGCCCGGGTATCTGCTGATCCGGGATGCCGTCAGCACGCCGCGGTCCTATCCGACCGACGCCGCTCTGGGTCTGGGCGACGCGGCCCCGCGCGCGGTTCCACAGGATGGGCTGCTGGCCGCGCTTTCGACCGTCGTCGACGGCGGCCTGCTGGTGAAGGCCATCCTGGTGGCCGCGCTCTGGGCCGCCGGCTACGGCGCCGCGGTACTGACCCGCGACCTGCTGCGCGCCCCCCTCGCCGCCCAGCTGGTGGCGGTCACGCTCGCGCTGTGGAACCCCTACATCGCCGAACGCCTGCTCCAGGGCCATTGGAGCCTGCTCACCGGTTACGCGGCCCTGCCCTGGACCGTGCTCGCGGCCACCCGGCTGCGCACCGCGGCCCGGGGTTCGACCGCCGATTGGGCGACCCTCGCCGGATGCCTGGCCGCCGCCGGGCTCACCCCCACCGGTTCACTGCTGGCCGGGGTCACCGCCCTCGCCGTGGCGGGCCGCCGCAGATTCGCCGGTGTCCTGCTGGTCGCATTGCTGACCTGCGCGCCGTGGCTCACCGCGACCGCGGTATCCGGTGTCGCTGCCGAACCCTCCGACCCCGCCGGTGTCGCGGCGTTCGCCGCCCGCGCCGAACCCGGACTGGCCACCGTGGGCAGCCTCGCCGGACTCGGGGGTATCTGGAACGCCGACGCCGTTCCCGGCTCCCGCACCGGCCCCGTCGCCGCCCTCGCGACCGTGCTGCTGCTGGTGATCGTTTTACTGGGAGCGCGCCGAGTGGCGGCCGCCGACGACGATGCGGAACGCACCCGAGTGCGGCGAACCCTCCTGGGTCTGGCCGCGGCAGCGGTCGTACTGCCCGCCCTCGCCGCGACCCCACCCGGTCTCGCGGCGATGGAATGGCTGGTAGTAGAGGTTCCGGGAGCCGGGCTGCTACGCGATACCCAGAAATTCGTCGCCTTGGCCGTCCCCGCATACCTGCTCTGCGCGGCCGCCGCCTGCACCGTCCTACCCGGCCTCTGGAGCCCCCGCACCCCATCGGAAGAGAATCTCGGCGCTCCCGGGTCGAAACTCCCCGAATCCCCCGCCGACCGCCCCGGCTCCGATTCCGGCTCTCGGACCGACCCCGAACACCCCGCCACCCCCGACCACCCGACCGACCCCGAGCACGCCACCCCCGACCACCCGACCACACCCGCGCACCAGACCGAACCCAGCGAAACCTGGGGCTGGGGAATCGTCCGGACCGCCGAACCCATCGACTTCGTTCCGGGCCGGGCAGGCAATACAGCCGGTC